>DASPTO010000029.1:0-3828 GCA_035623375.1 Thermoplasmata archaeon | reverse complement strand
CTTCCCCGCGGTCCGCGTCGGCCAGGCCCAGGGGATCGTCTCCGGGATGTTCGCCGCGGGCGCCGCGGCAGGCCTCGTCGGCGGGGGATACGTCGCCTTCACCTACGGCTGGCAGCTCACCTACCACACGGTCACGCCCATTGCCATCGTTCTGGTCGTCCTCGCCTACTTCCTCCTGCGGGAATCTCCGCATCGCACTTCGAAGCCGATCGACCTTCCCGGCATCGGCAGCCTCGGCTTCGCCCTCGCGATGACGATGTTCGGTGTGACCGAGGGGGTCTACTGGGGCTGGACGAACTTCTCCGCGGTCACCTTCGCCGGGATTCCGTGGGGGGTTCCCGAGTTCTTCCTCCTCGCGCTCGTCGCGACGGGGTTCTTCCTCTATTGGGAACCTCGGACCCAGACCCCGGTCGTCTCCTTCCACGCGCTCAAGCAGCGGAACATCTGGATCTCGAACGTGAACGGAGTGATCGTCGGGATCGGGATGTTCTTGGTCTTCGTGACCCTCACCTTCCTGGTCGAGGACAAGTTCCCGCCGGGGTTCAACTACACCGAGTTCCAGTTCGGGCTGGTCGCGCTCCCCTCCGCGCTCGGGATGCTCGCGTTCGGTCCTCTCTGGGGCCGCCTGGTCGCCGCGCGAGGCCCGAAGCCCGTGATGATCCTCGGCTTCGCCGTGATGGGCTCGGGCGCGCTCGGCCTCGCGTTCCTCCACTCGACGATCCTCGAGCTGACGCTGTTCACGATCCCCGCTCTGGTCGGGAACGTCGCGGTCCTGATCGCGATGTCGAACATCATCGTCCTCTCGGTCTCGCCGAAAGAGCTCGGCATCCAGACGGGGATGAACCAGACGTTCCGCAACCTCGGGAGCGCGGTCGGGCCGGTGCTCGCCGCGACGATTACCGCCACCTTCACGACCCAGGTCGTGGTCGCGACGACACCGGTAGGGCCGGTCTACCACGCCGTTCCGGACATCACGGGGTTCGTCGTCCTGTTCGTGATCACCGCGAGCGTCGCGCTCGTCGGCCTCCTCCTCTCGTTCGGCATCCGAAACTATCGGTTCGGGGCAGACGGGACCCGGCTGATGGCCCCCACACAGGAAGCGACCGCGCCGGGCCCTGTCCCGGTCGAGCCGGCGCCCACGATCAGCGTCGACCGGGCGCAGTAGACGGGCCGGTCGGAAGGTTCAGCGTCCTACGGTGCGGGCACGGCCCCACCGGAGGAGGACGAACGAACCCACCCCAGCCACCGCGACCAGCCCCACGACGCCCGGCCAGAACCAAGTCGGCGCCGACGCGGTGACGTTCGTGGTGTGAACGATCGTGGTCGTCGAGTTGTTCGACGGCGGAGGGGACGAGGACTTCGCGGGCGAGACGGTAATCGATTGGGAGTCACTGGCAGAGGCCCCGACCGAGTCGTTGACCCACAGCTTCACCGTGTACGCTCCGGTCCTCCCAAAGGTATGCGTCGGCGAGGGGATGGCGCTCTCGGTCCCGTCCCCGAACTGCCAGGCAAAGGTGAACGGAGCCGTCCCGCCGGTGACCGTGGCATGCCAGGCGACCGGGGTTGTGTTGTTGGGAGCAGTCGGCGAGAACGAAAGCGTGACGGCCGGAACGGGGCTGACCGTCACCGAGAACGTGTCGTTCGCCGTTCCGCCGAGCCCGTCCGTCAGGTTGACGCGGACCCGGTACGTCCCCGCGGAGATGTAGGTGTGCGAGGGGCTCGCTCCCGTGCCGGTCGCGCCGTCCCCGAAGCTCCAGCCGTAGACGAACGGGGAGCTGCCCGCGGAAGCGGCGGCGTGGAACGAGAACGGAAGGCCGACGTCTCCGTCGGACGGTGTCGCATTGGCCGTGACGGTGGGGCCGACCGTCACGTCGATCGACAAAGTGGAAGCGGAGGCGACGAGTCCGTCCGAGTCGGTGACGTTCGCGGACGCCACGAACGTTCCGGCGAACCCGTAGCGGTGCGCAAGCGAGAACGTCGGTCCGGACCCGGATGCCGTGGCCCGCGCCCCGTCTCCGAAGGCGATTGAGAGCTCGTAGGGAGCGACCCCGCCCGTCACGCTGGCGGTGAAGTCGACCGACTGTGACGTCTCGGAGGTGGTGGTCGAAGGAGTGAACGTGACCGCCTCGGGCACGCCGTAGACCCAGGTGTCGTTCTCGGCCGGCCCGCTTCCGATGCCGCCGACCAGAAGGGGCGAAGTACCGCTCGGGTCGAGGGTCAGCCCGAAGAAGGTGCGGGCCGAGGGAGAGGTGGACGGCGCAAGCTCCTGCCAGGCACCTCCGGCGAAGCTCCATGTGTCGGAGAAGTAACTCGACAGGTTCGTCCCTCCGAACAGCATCACCTCCTGGCTTACCGGGTCGTATACCATCCCGGCGCCGACTCGCGCGCTCGGATGGACAGCGGGCGCCTTCTGCCACCATTGTCCCCCGTAGAACTCCCAGGTCTGGTTGCTCTCGCCGAGACAGAGGAACCCGCTGCAGCCTCCGAACAGGACGAGGTAGTCGTCATGGACGTCGAACGCCATCGCGGCCCATCCGAGGGAAGGACCGGGGTCCGTGAGGGTGAGGTGGACCCATCCGGCACCCCCCTCCCAGGCCCAGGTGTCGTTGAAGGCGCAGCCACCGATCCCACAGCCCCCATAGAGGACGGAGCCGTTCGCCTCCGGGTCCGGGTCGAACGCGAGTGCCGCGCCCCATCGCGCGGTGGGGGCTGGACCAATGTAGGTGAGGTTCGTCCACCGTCCGCCCCGGAAGAGCCAGGTGTCGTTGAGGGCCGTGCCGCTTGCGGAGTTGCCTCCGAACAGGAGGAGGCCGCCCATGTTGGCATCAAAGTCCATGCTCGCGTCTTCGCGGGCCGGGGGCGATCCGGACCGGGGAGTGAGGTTCGTCCAGCCACCGTTCGAGAACGCCCAGGTCTCGTTGCCCGGGCACTGCGCGATATAGCAGCCGCCGAAGAGAATGGTCTCGTTCGCGACCGGGTCGTACGCCACGCTCTCCCCGTAGACGGGAGGAGGCGCTCCCGCTCCCTTCCGGGAGACGTTGACCCAGCTGGGCGGCGTGGCGGTTCCCGGATGCAGGAGTGTATGGAGCCCGGCGATGGACGATGGGGGATGCCCCGAGGCGGTTGTCGTTCCCAGGCTCGGATGTCCATGGAGAGAGGGCCACGGTCCCGAGGGGGGACCCCCAGCGGAGTGAACGACCGCGAGCGGTACGGAGAAGGTCGTGACCACGACAAGGACCGCGAGTGCAGTGAGGACACGGCGGTCGCCGCGCGCGACCCCGCGCCCCAATCGAGCGACCACCACTAGCCGCCTCCTGCCCCCGGCGAGGGAGGACTCGAGCTCTCGATGCCCTCGGGAGCTGCTAAGGGAGCCTCCGAGGAATTGGGTGCGGCGGATGTAACTCCCGTCGACGGGGGCCGCCGGCGGCTCACGACCACGACGACCCCGAGGAGGACCACGACCGCCGCGCCCGTGATCTCGAGATAGAGGGTGTAGTCGGCCGAGACGACGTTGGTCACATTGCGCTGCGTCGTGCCCGGCGGGGGCGGGGGGTGGTGCGAGGAGGACGACGAAGGCGGCGCGACGACGGGTACGAGGCTCGCTCCGACCTCCGCGAGCTCGAGGTCGACAGAGGAGGAGGGAGAGCTTCCGGGACGGACGAGGGAGACCACTAAGATTCCCGTGCCGAACTGCACGAGGGAGAAGCTCAGCAGACCGGGCTCCGACAGGCTCGAAAGATTCTCGAAGGTGCCAGCAGTCTCAGTCCACGAATCGACTCCGGCGTGCGTGCGAAGGAAGACGAAGTACGTCGAACCGTTCGCAAGGGC
>DASPTO010000028.1:0-8189 GCA_035623375.1 Thermoplasmata archaeon | reverse complement strand
GTGGAGCTAGCCCACATCGCCGACGGTCGCCGCGCGAGGGAAGTGGGGCACTGATGAACGCATCGTCAACGAGAATCCACCGACCGCTGGTGCGGCTAGGGAAGGCGTCCCATGCCCTCCCCCGGTCCGAATCGGGAACGCGACAGTGCCTTCTTGAAATTCTGGGACAAGGACCACTCTGTAGGAGAGGGTCCAGGAGGGGTCGGTCTAAGGGGAGACTTCGGCGAGCTCTTCTGCCTCAGAAACTACCTTCTCGAGCTTGAGCACGGTGTTCCAGTTGCGCGCGGTCCCCCGGGTTCCGAGGTGCTTCTCGATCATCGCAATGGTCAATCGAGACCGGCCGACCCCATTCGGATAGTCGATGTAGGCCGTCCGTTCGACGCCGTGAATCTGTTCGGGACCGCGGTTCGCGCCGTCCAATGCTTTCCATCGGTCGGCGGTCGGAGGGCTCTTCAGCACGACCGCGAGCAGACGGCTCGGCGACTCTGCCGCCTGCTTCGGGAACGGGTTCCGCTCGACCATCGCCTTCCACTCGTCCGGAGTGCGCACGAAGAGGTCGGTCCGGAGCGGTAGACGCCGAGCGATTCGACCTTCGATCTGGTGCTCCAACCGTACCGGGTCCCGTTCGTCGCTTCGGAAAACGAAGTTCCCCGACTGGGATAGGGTCCTCACGTCCTCGAGGCCCATCTCGGCGAGCACCCCCCGCAACGTATCCATCCGGACCGTGCTGAACCCAGAGACGTTCACGGCGCGGATCAGCCCGATGTACGTGTGCATCTATACACATTAATGCGCGTGAGACCAAGATAAAGGGAGCGGGGCCCATTCCCCCCTTCGAGACCAAATTCCAAATACGCGTTCCATCGGAAAGATTCCCGATGTCGCGCAGAATTGTAGCCGTGCTGCTGGCCGTTCTGATGGCCCTCACCGCAGTGCTGGTCCTGGTCCCCTCTCAAGGCCATGCAAGCCCTGCCTCGACCGCGACCCTACCGTCCGTCCGAGGCTCCGCCGAGCCTTCGGCGGCGATCACCTACTCCATCCTCAACGGCTACGGTGGGGCCGTCACTCGCTTTTTCCCCGGAGAGGTCGGCTGGGGAACGCTCTGCTTCACGGTCACGGACTTTCTCGACCGTGCCGTGAACGTGACGCTTACCGACCCCAACGCCGTGCTGGACGGGGTCCCGACCCCCGCCTTCCACTATGTCGCGGTCCTCAACACGACGACCTTCAGCTACAATTCGTACGAAACCGGGGTCTGCTACACGTTCCCGGCGAAGCTGCCGTATGGCGGTCCGTGGACCGTCAACTTCTCAGCCCCCAACGGCGGGACGGTGGATCAGAACGTCACCGTTCTCGTCTACTACGCCAACATGAACACCTCGGTTGGCAGCGGCGCCACTCTGCCCGGCGCGGCGCTGACCGTATTCTGGGTCCTCCTCTCCGAGGCGAACGGTGCCTCTCTCTACACGCACGCGACGAGCGTCACGCTCTCCGCGACGTACGACGGGAACGGGACGCACCAGAACCTCTTCCCGCACGGGCACATCTCCCTCACTCCCCCGAGTGCGGGCCAGGGCCAGTGGTCGGGGAACGTGCCCTGGAACGCGACCCCGGACAGCCAGGTCAATTTCCTTCTGGACGCGGTCACCAACGTGAGCGGAAAGGTCGTGGAAAACGAGACCGCGACTATCTCCGTGGACGTGGGCTACCTCGCGATCCAGCGGGTGGGGCTGACCGTCGCCCCGCCGACCTGTTCGTTGTTCAATTCTCTCTACTTCGC
Source organism: Thermoplasmata archaeon (assembly GCA_035623375.1). Taxonomy (GTDB): domain Archaea; phylum Thermoplasmatota; class Thermoplasmata; order Lutacidiplasmatales; family UBA184; genus Lutacidiplasma. The sequence continues at coordinate 6,409 of DASPTO010000028.1, read as the reverse complement.
GACGGGCGCGCTCCTCGGGGCCTGCGTCAGCGCGGGAGCGGACTACTTCGGGTCGTTCTGGCCAATCGCGAACCTTCCGGTCCAGGTCCAATACTGGGACGGGTCGGTGCATGTGTTCCCGGCCGGCGCACCGATGTCGCTCGTCACGAACGCGAGCGGGGAAGCGGCGTTCACATTCTTCGCCACGTCCCCTCCGTTCATCCCGTATGTCCAATACCCGGGAGATAACGCGGTCAACTTCACGGTCTCGCTTCCCGGAGCCAGCAAGCTCTACTCCTGGACCGACTGGTCGAACGAGACGTTCTTCCTCATCGGGGGGTCCTCTTCGTCCGGCGTCGTACAGGTGACGCTCGACCACACGGCCTACTACGCGGGGACCGTCGCCACCGCGACCTGGTCGGTATCGACCACGAACCTCTCGCAGACCGGACCGGTCACCCCCACCGGATGGTACGTCACCGGCCCGTACGGCATCACCTATGCGAGCGGGATCCTGAACGCGACGATGTCGAGCGGGACGTTCTCGTTCAACGTCACGAGCACGATGGTCCCGAAGACGATCACCGTGGCGGTGCTGGCCGCGAACGCGACCGAAGGGTTCACGGGGGTCACCACCGCGCGGGTGCTGGCGACGTCACTGCTTCTGGCCCCGTCGACCGGGTACTACACGGCGGGGTCGACGGCTTCCGTGACTGCCGTTCTCAACGGTGGAGCTCCCGGTGCAACGATCGAGTACCAGCTCACGGGCTACTGGGGCACGGCGGAGGCGATGCTGGGAAGCGGTACGGTGGCGAACGGAAGCGCGATTTCGATCCCGATCTCGAGTACCAACCCTCCGCAGTCGGTCGCCGTAGCGGCCTGGGCGACGGTCAGCGGACAAGTGGTCGCCACGAGCTCGGTGAACGTCCTCCTCGCTCTCGGGTACTCCATCCAGCTCGGGGTCACGACACCGTCGAGCTACTCCGACGGGAGCTACCAGCCCGGCCAGACCGTGACGCTCTCCTACCAGGTCGTCGCGACCGGGGGAGCCGCTCTTCCCCGAGTGATGACGTTCGACCTGCTCGCGATCGGGTATCCGTTCTTCAACCTCATCCAGAACGTGGGGCCGAGCGGGTCGATCCCGTTCACGATCCCGTCGAACGCGGTCCAGGGGTCGCTCCTCGTCGAGCTCGTGGCCACCGGCGTGCTGACCGGGGGTCCCTGCTTGCCCGGGAACCTGTGCACCGGCGTGCTCGCGCTGTCCATCAACCCGAACCCGTCGGTCCTCACCCTCGAGATCGGGGCCGGCAGCGGGATCACGGTCGGCTGGCTCGTGCTACTCATCCTCGTGATCGTCGTGGCCGTCGTCCTCTACCTTGCGCTGCGCCGTCGCGGTGGGATGCGGCGCGCGACGCTCCCCACCTCCTCCACGACGTCGACGATGGGTCCACCGGCGTCCGCTCCGACCACACCTCCTCCCACCGAGTGGCAAGCGCCACCGCCTCCGCCCCCCACGGAACCGACCCCGGAGCCTACCGGCGGCGGTGAGGCACCGCCTCCTCTCCCGCAGCCTCCCGCCAAGTCCCAGTAGCGACCGGGGTCGACTCGGGCCCTCCGAGCCGAGAGGCTTCGCCGGGATCGGCGGACGAGCCCGAGCCGCGGACCTCGGCCGTCGACCGTATATCGGGAGAGGCTGTCGCGAACGACCGTGCCAATCCGTTCCCTTCCGGACCCGTCGGACTCCCGCGGCTCAGAGCGACTCGTCCGGGAGCTCGACCGTCGTCTCGAGCGCCTGGACCGGGAGATCCTGGTCGCGGACTGGAACCTTTTCACCGGCCGTTCGCGCCACGGGTCCGCCCCCTGGCAGCTCAAGCGCGCAGCCCTGCTCTCGGACGATCGTCTCCTCTCCTGGGTCCGCTCGGCGCTACGGCGCGATTGGACGCGACCCACGCGCCGCCGCCTCGAGCTGCTCGAACGGATCCTCCTCGACGCTCAGGTCGAGCAGAACGAATCGGTCGTTCGGCTCCGGAGCGCTCTCCAGGAGCGGGTCGTTTCGTTCCGACCGCTCTGGAACGGAAAGAAGGCCAACCGAGCCCGCATCTTCCAGGTCCTCTACGAAAGCGACCGCGAGTCCGACCGCCGACGAGCGTACTACGCCTTCGAGCCCCTCCACCGACCGCTCGAGAGCTCTCTCGTCGAGCTCGTCCAAATGCGAAACGAACGCGCGCGCGAGCTCGGGTTCCGGACGTTCGCCGAAATGCGTCTCGGCTTCCAGGGACTCACGCCGCCCCGCCTCCAGGAATTGGCGGAGGACGCATCGAGGTCTCTCCGAGACCGGCTGAGAGAATTCCGGGATCGGTTCCGAGGCCGGAGCCGCCAGTCCGCCTGGCATCCGTGGGACTTCGAGTACGCATGGGCGCACCAGGTGCACCTTCCCGTCCGACTCTTCCCCTACCGGGAGATGCTGCCACGGATCCGCACAGCGATCTCGAGATGGGGATTCCCGATCGAGCGGATGCGGTTCCGGGTCGTGTTCCACGACATCCCGGCCGGGGGACTCACGCTCGCACCCGACCCTCCACGGGACGTGCGTATCGTCGTGCATCCCCGCGGCGGCTGGGTCTCGTACATGGTGATGTTCCACGAGGTCGGGCACGCGGTCCACTCCTCGTTGATCCGCTCGCCGAAGCACCTCCTTCGTTGGCACGAGAACATTCCCGGCTTTGGAGCGTTCCACGAAGGGATCGGTGGACTGTTCGAGGACCTCGCGAGCAAGGCGGAATGGCTCTCGACCGTCCCCGGCGTGGGCGAAAAGCGAGCTCGGGAGTTCGAGCAGGCATCCCACTTCACCTCCCCCTTGGGGACGGCTCGCCAGGCCTCGTGGCTACGGATCGAGCAGCGTCTCTACCAGAACCCCGCGAGCGACCCGATGCCCGAGGTCCAACGGTTCGAACGGCACATCTTCGGCTTTGACGACTACAAGCCGATATCGTTCGTCGACAGTTTCTTCGTGGACGATCCGGTGTACGCGTCCAATTACCTGCTCGCGAACCTCTTCGGGGCCCAGGTCCGAGGGACCTTGCGCGACCTTTACGGCGACCCCGTCTGGCCGAACCGGAAGGTCGGGCCGTGGCTCACCCGGAACTGGTTCGCGCCGGGTTCGTACATCGACTGGATCCCTCACCTCAAGGAAGTCACCGGCCGTCCGTTCGGGACCGCCGCGTTCCGCTCCGAGCTGACGAACCCGCACTAGGTTCCTGGCGCGGTTCGGCTCCGCCGCGGGTGCCTGCAGCTGCAGAACGCGACTGGAATAGTTCCCGTTCGAAGAGGTGAACTCGGTCTCCCCAGAACGAGTGTCGGGTGAGGCCGAGGCGGTCGTACTCGGCCCGGTCCCTCTCTCCCGATGGGAGGAACGCTTGCCACTCGTCGTGGTCGAGTTCTCGGGTGAGGGAGCTGACCGCGGGGAAGAGTCGGGCAGCGCCCCCTCGGAGCGGGTCGACCCAGAGGGTGCGAGGCTCCGTCCACCAGTCCATCTGGACGACGGCGGCGAGACCCGGCCCGACGTATAGCATTCCCTCCTCGATCCAGGCGTCGACCAGGGACGGTCGCCACCGACCGAATCGTCCGCCATCCGACCCCGGGAGGAGGTCGACCAACCCCGCCTCTCCCGCAATCCAATCTAGCGGGCCATCCAATCGGTCTCCCCGGGCCGCGCGGCGCAGAAAGGGCCCGGGACCCGAACGGGTCTCGCCGCGTCGCAGCGCGAGCTCGACCGTTTCCTGGAATCCCTGCCGAGCGAAGAGGCCCCGCGAGGCGATGTTCTCGTCCTCGATCACCGCCCGGGTCGTGCGGAGCCGCATCGCCTCCGCGTCCGAAAGGAGCCCGTTCAGGAGCGCGCTACCGAATCCCTCTCTCCGCCTCGAGGCGAGGACCCGGAGGCCGCTCAGCCAGCCGTCTCCGCCCCCGAGGTCGTGGAGACGCCCGAAAGCGACCCACTCTTCGTCGACCACCCCAGCCCAGAGCCGACCCTCGTGGATCCACTCCTCGAGCCCCTCGAGGAGGTAGTCGTCCGGGTCGGAGGCAGAGAGGAAGGCGCGGACGTGATCTTCGTCCTGGTTCGGGTCGATCCGGCGGAGCTCCACAAACCCCTCGCTCAGCGGCCTCGCGGCGAGCCGTCGATCTTCGGCAGAAGCTCGGAGAGGCCGGCCCGGAAGTCGGGCCATCTCGGCTTCCAGCCGAGCTTCTCGATCTTGGCGGACGAGCACGCCCGACGGGCATGGAGATGATGAGCGACATCGGGGCCGTATCCGGTAACCGCGTCGGCCATCGAGATGGACGAAGGGGAGGGTCGGGAGAGACGTTCGGCGATGAAATCCCCGAATTCTCGCCATGGCGCGGGTCGGCCGTCGACGAGGTTGTAGACCTCCCCGGATTGGCCGTTCTCGGCGACGCGCGCAAACCCGGTCCCGGTGTCCTCGAGCGACACGAAGGACCAAGGGTTCGACCCGCCCTCGACGTACCGGTAGCTACCCTCTTGGATCGCCTCGACCACCGGCCGGAACCACGACCCGTTCCCGTACACCATTCCCGGCCGCACGACGACGGTCTCCACGCTCCCGCGGAGCTCCGCGTCGAGGGCGACCCGCTCGGTCCTCCAATTGACGAACGATTCCCCCCGAGGGTCGACCGCAGACTCCTCGGTGATCGTTCCGGGTTGGTCGGCGTAGACCCAGTAGCCCGAACCGACCACGAGTCGACGGACCCCGCTCGCGCGGCACGCGTGAAGCAGGTTCCGGCACCCGTCCACTCGAACGCGCTCGGCGAGGGAAAGACCCTCGGGACCCGAAGGGTTCGCAGCCGCGACGTGGACCACGAGGTCGCATCCTCGTACGGCAGCGTCGACCGCGCTGGGGTCGAGGACGCTCCCGACGACCGCGACGCCTCCCGCCTCCTCGACCCGGCGGCTCGACTCGGGTCGACGGACGAGTCCACGGACCTGCCAACCGCCTCTTGTAAGCGCCCGGACGACCGACCCTCCGAGATACCCGGCGGCGCCCGCGACCAGGGCGTGCCGCCTCCCGGGGCCCTCGCCGTTCATCGTGCGGGGAAGGAGGCGAGAGCGGACTTGTCCCTTGCGCCCGGCGCGAAGGCCGCTAGTATCGGAGCGTTCGCAGTGAGCGCATCATCACCGCGCCGAGCGCAATGACGACCGTCACGACGATTCCCGAAAGGACGAAGAACGCCGGGACGGACCATGTTTCGGCGAACCATCCGGCGAAGAGCGGGCCCGCGGGACTCGTCGCGAGGACGAGCGCGCTGAACGCCGCTCCCACCCGGCCGAGGAGGCGGCCGGGGATCTTGGCCTGCATAGCCACGGAGATCGGCAAGTTCGTGACGGTGACGGCAACCCCGAAGAGGGCCATCACCACGAACGCGACCGGAACGCTGGCGGTAAGGCCGACGACGAGGAGAAGAGGGCCGAGGGTGACGCCGCCCGCGAAGAGGTACTTCCCCGCGGTGGTGTGCATGTCGACCTTTCCCATGACGCCGGCACCGACCAGAGACCCCACTGCGACGAAGGCGCCCAGGAGACCGTACACCGCCACTCCGGCGTGGAGGACGAACTGCGTGTAGGGCGCGAAAAGCGCAAAGACTCCGTTGCCGAAGAAGTTCACCAGGACCCCGATACAGATGATCTCGAGCATGAATCGGTTCTGCCGGATGAAGGCGAACCCCTCGACGAGCTCGTCCCGGAAGTTCTTCGGGGCGGCGGCAGGATCCACGGGGGCGGGCGCGTTCCGGGGGATCAGGATGAGAAGTAGCGCGGCCACGAAGAAGGACAGGGCATCGTATTCGATGGGAAGCGTCACCCCGAGCAACGCAACGAAGACGCCACCGATCGAAAGGCCGACGATCTGGTTCAGCGAGCCGCTCAGCGAAAGGAGGCCGTTCGCAGGAGGAAGGTCGTCGGTCGGCACGACGGACGGTACGTAGGCGTTGGTCGCGGACCGAACGATGGTGAACCCCACTCCCAGGAGGAGAACGACCGCAAACAGGGCCGGAAACGTCGCTCGGCCGAGAGCCACGAACACGGCGAGGGCTGCGACGATGAGCCCTTGTCCCACGTTCGTGGCTACCAGGGTCCGCCGTCGGTCCCATCGGTCGACGTAGACCCCGAGGAACGGACCGAGAATTACGTTCGGAAGGATCGCTCCAGTGACAACCACAGCGACCGCGAGCGCGGAATGGGTGATCTCGAGGACGAACCAGATGAGGGCGACGTCGAAGATGAAATCCCCCGACTGGGAGATCAGCTGCGCCAACCAGACCAGGAAGAACGGACGATTGCGGAGGGTGCGGGTATAGCTAGGTCGACCCGGGGACTCCTTGCCCGGAAGGGCCGGCGGCCGTTGCTCGGACGGAGCGGACT
>DASPTO010000027.1:0-11504 GCA_035623375.1 Thermoplasmata archaeon | reverse complement strand
TGGACCATGTTGACGGCCCCGAGCGGTCGGATGGGCGCGAGACGGAACGTGACGTCACGCAGTACCTCCACGTAGATCCCACCGAGACCGAACGCGAGCACCGGCCCGAAGTACGGGTCCCGCTGGACCCCGACCAGGACCTCCTTCCCCTCTTGGATCTCGACCTCGATGTCGAACCCTTCGATGCGAGCGCTCGGAGCCTTCTCCCGGAGCGACTTTTGCATCGTGTCCCAGGCCGCTCGGAGCGAGGAGCTATCGTGAATCCCGAGGGCGACTCCCCCGACGTCGGTCTTGTGGGAGAGGTCCGGGGAGACGACCTTTAGAACGACCGGGTAGCCGAGCTCGCCCGCCGCCGCGACCGCCTCGTCGAGCGACCGGACGAACCGCACGTCCGGGAACCGGACCCCGTAGGCGACGAGCAGAGCACGAGCTTCGCTGTCGGAGAGGATGGCCGTTCCCGCCGCGTGGGCCCGGTGGATCACCGCCCGCGCCGCCTCGTGGTCGACCACGAAGGAGCGCACCGGCGTCTTGGTCCGGGTTCGCCACGCATGGTACTTCGCGAGCGCTCCGAGACCCTGGGCTGCCTCCTCGGGGAACGTGAACGTGGGGACCCCGTTCTCCTCGAGGAGAGAGACCTCGCGAGAGAGGTCGTTGACCCCAAAGAGGCACGCTGCGATCGGTTTGGGGGTCGTCTCCTTCGCGGCGAGGATCGCACGCGCCACCGACTCGCCGGTCATGGTCGAGGTCGGTGTCGTGATGACGAGCGCCCCCTCCATGTCCGGCCCTTCGAGGAGCTTCCCGAGAATCTCTCGGTAGTGGTCCGCGCCCGCGTCCGCGGTCATGTCGAGCGGGTTGGCGATCGAGGCCGATGCGGAAAGACGGGGGGCGAGAGCGTCGTGGACCTCCTTCGATAGCGGAGGCAGTTCGAGCCCATGCCGCACCGCGGCGTCCGCTGCCACGATTCCCGGGCCCCCCGAATTCGTGAGGATCATCAGGCGGGGACCTTCGAGGTCCAGGCCGGACGCGAAGATCTTGGCAGTGCGAAAGAGCTCGCCCAGCGTCTCGACGCGGAAGACCCCGGCCTGGGCGAAGAGCGAATCGTACAGTTGGTCTCGGCCGGACTGCGCGAGCGAGCCGGTGTGGCTCTTCGCAGCGCGCTCGCCCGCCGGGGTACGCCCCCCTTTGATGATCAGGACCGGCTTCTTCTCCGTGACCTCGCGGGCGGTCTCGAGGAACTTCCGGCCATCGACGAGTCCTTCGAGGTAGAGCAGAATCACCTTGGTGGCGTCGTCCCTCCCGAGCGATTCGAGGAGGTCGTTTTCATCGATCCCGGCTCGATTCCCGACGGAAACGAACCGGGAGAATCCGAGCCGCTCCGTGATGCCGTAGGCGAGGATCCCGGCGCAGAGAGCGCCGCTCTGCGAGACGAACGCGATGTTTCCGCGGGGAGGAAGCGTCGCGCTGAACGTCGAGTTCAAGCTGACGTCCGGGGCGGTGTTGATGATCCCAAAGCAGTTCGGTCCGACGATCGACATGCGATACTTCGCCGCCCGGCGCACGACGTCCGCTTCGAGGGCGGCCCCGGATTCTCCGAGCTCTCGGAATCCCGCCGAGATGATGACCGCGCCGCGCGAGCCCGCCTTCCCGAGCTGATCGATGGTGTCCGGGACGGTCGCCGCCGGAACGATGACGACACCGAGGTCCGGTGTCTCGGGAAGCTCCTCGATGCTGGGGTAGCATCGCACGCCCGAGACGCTCTTCGACGAGGGGTTCACGGGGTACACGACGCCCTTGAATCCGGCCTCGATGATGTTGCGGAAGAGATAGGTACCGACCTTTCCGGGTTTGTTCGAAGCCCCGATTACGGCGACCGACGACGGTCGGAACAGCTCGTCCAGGTCCGCCGACTGTCCGCGAGTCACAGCTACCTCGGAAACTCCGCTCCGTCGGACGGCGGTCCGTTATATATCCACGCCCCCGTGAGATGCCACATGACCGCCGAAGGAGAGTCCGCTCCGAGCTCTCCCCCGGCGCCGACGCCCTCCCCGCCCGGCGGCCGACCCACCGCGCGCGGCCTCCTCTCGCGGATGGACAAGGGCGGGATTCGCTACGTCGTGGCCGTCGGAAGCGGGAAGGGCGGCGTCGGGAAGTCAAGCGTGACCGCGCTTCTCGCGGCCGAACTGGCCCGCCGAGGAAAACGGGTCGGGATCTTGGATGCCGACATCACGGGACCCTCGATTCCGAAGGTCCTCGGCCTCACAGGTCCGCTCGTCGACCGAGGGGAAGGGATCGAGCCGGCCGCAACCACCTCGGGAATCTCGGTCGTCTCCTCTCAGTTTATGATCGAGGACGAGCAGACCCCGGTGATCTGGCGGGGGCCGCTCGTGACCCGACTGATCACGCAGTTCTTCGGGAGCGTTCACTGGGGCGACCTCGACTACCTCCTGATCGACATGCCCCCGGGAACGAGCGATGTTCCGCTTACCGTCTTTCAGACGATTCCGATCGACGGGATGGTCTTCGTCCTGACACCGCAGGACCTCGCAGCCCTGATCGTCAAAAAGGCGATGAACATGGCCCGCGACCTTCACGTTCCGCTCCTCGGCGTCGTCGAGAACATGGCGTGGCTGGTCTGCCCGCACTGTCACGAGCGGGTCGACCTCTTCGGCCCCAGCCGCGTCGAGCGGGTCGCGAAGGAGTACGGGATTCCCGTGCTCGGGAGCCTCCCCGTGCTCCCGCCGGTCTCGGAGCTCTCGGACGTGGGCCGTCTCGAAGAGGTCGCCGCGCCAGAGGTTCGTGCGCTCGCCGACTCGTTCTCGAAGGCGGTCGACGACGCTACGAAGAACCGGGTGACGATGCTCTAATCGCTCGCAGTTGCGAGAACCGGACGACCTCGCTCGGAAGGCCTCGCCGCGCGAGTGCGGACCGAAGCCCCTCGAGGTGTGCGTCCCCGACGACCGCCGCCACACGGCCGAATCCCTGCAGACGCAGGTTCGCGATCCGGTCGGCCATGTGCTCGTTCCGGTCGTCGAGGAGGACCCGGGCAGTGGTCGGGCTCACCCTGCGGAGCTCGTCCGTGTACTCCTGGGGAGACTCCGCGTATCGGTCCATCTCCTTCTGGACGGTTCGCGCCGGGACGAACAGGCCCACGACCGCGCTCGTCAGGAGAGTGACACGCTCCTTGAACGACATCGAACGGACCAGGTTGGCGAGGGTGAGACGGATCGGGTCGTCGATTAGGAAGACCGGAACGTTCCTCTCCCGCGCGACCTCCACGGCGACCTTCATCTCGGCGCCGGGAGCACCCGCTCCGATCTCCGAGCCGAGCCGACGCTGGATGACGGACCAGAGCCGAGCGAAGAGCGGGGCCGAGCCGGACCGACGCCGGGGGCCATCGGAGGAGAGCAGCGCCTCGGCCCGCTCCGGGTCCAGCTCGACCGCGACCGCGTCGAGGACTCGGTCGGAGAGGACCTGCCGGAGCGGCTCTCGGAGGTCGACCACGTGGGCCGAGCCGACGAGGAGGACCGGGCTCTCCCGGGTCGAGGCGTACACGTCCGGTCCAGGCTCCGTTGTCTCATCTCGCTGACCCTCGGGTCGAAAACGCCCATATAGGCGAGCTGGGTCGGCGGGAGGCATGACGTGGACGCTCTTCTCCGTCCCCACGACGAAGCGGACGGAGCTCGATGAGGCTCTCAAGGACGACCGGGTCTCGCGGCAGAGCCTGAAGATTCGAGACGCGAGCGCGATGGGCGGGCCCACGGGAGCGACGTACGTACTCGTCGAAGGCGCGGCGGACGCGGTCCACCGCGCCGAAGAACTCCTTGCTCCGATCGGGACGAAGCTTCCGGCAGCGGAGGGGGAGCCGCTCTACCGGCGCTTCAAGGACGAGGACGAGGCGGCGTCGGCAGGGATGGGGCTCTTCTTCACAGAAGAGTGACCCGTTACTCGTTCGACGGAGCGTGCGACGGTTCGAGGTCCTCGCCCCCCGCGAAGACCCGCTGGAACGACCGGTATAGGTTTTCGAGGCCGCTCTGCTCCTTCGCGGACGTCGGGACGAGCCCGACGAGCGGCGCCATCGTCTCGATTGCGCGGAAGAGCTCGGTCGAGAGCTGGACGTCCGGGGTCGGAATGTCCTGTTGGATCGCTTCGTAGAGCGTCCCCGGGTCTTCCGACCAGTGCGTGACCTCCTCGAGCTGCTCCGGGGTGAGCACGTCCGACTTCGCGAGGACGTTCACCGTGGGGAGGCGGAATCGGAACTCCACGGTGGCCCCGAGCATCAGCAGCGAGACGAATCCGGCAGCCGTCCGGGCGAGCACCGGGTCGTAGAGGAAGGCGATCACCGACCGGTCCCCGCTGAGGGCGTCGACGATCGCCTTCGACGCCTCCCGGAACGCGAACAGCTCGATCTGGCCGGGCGTGTCGATGAGGACGTAGTCGGCCGTCTGCTCTTCGATCGCCTGCTTCACCTCGAAGACCTTGAGGGCGATCATGTCGGCGGCGACCACCTGAGCTCCGTTCGGACCGAGGCCATACTCGTCCTGGAGCTCGGAGAGTCGGACCCACTCGCGGATGTCCACATCGGCGGCGTCGTCGGCAGCTTCGCTCCCCGGGTCGAGGTTCACGACCGTCGCGTCGTACCCCGCCGAGCGGGCCCAATCGGCGAACGCGCGGACGAGCGAGGTCTTGCCCGCCCCCGCTGTCCCCGTGAAGTACACGGTCCCCGGCTCGTCCATCGGTCTCCTGCTCCTGCTCTACCGGTGGGCCGCGGAGGCTCTCTGCTTGCGGAGCTCCGCGGAGAGCTCCTTCAGGAACCGGGCTTTGGTCGTCGACCCCTTCTTCATGACCTTCACTCGGCCGACGTAGTCGAAGAAACGACGGGGATACTGCTTGTCGGCCTCGACCTCCGCGCGAAAGCCGAGACGCTTCGCCGCGGCGACGATCTCCTCGGTGGTGAGGTCCGGGACCGAGTCGGCCTCGGGAACGCGACGGCCCCCCTTCCGCGAGATGCCGCGGCCGAGGTACGCTGGATAGACGTAGAAATGGTCGGGCATGAGCGCCCGCGCCGCCTCAGGCAGGTGCCGGGGCCGAGACCCGCACTCCGTTCAGGACGCCGTCCTGGCCGGGGCGGGAGCGAACGCGGACGAGGCCAACGTCGGTCTCGAGGATCGCGCCTTTCGTGATGATGTTGCGTTGCACGAAGTTCGGGTTCGCGGGGTTCTCCCGGACCGTGATCACCTTCGCCGGCTGGATCTTCTTGGTCGCCGGGTCGAAGACGTTGATCGTCTGGGCCGTCAGGATCCGGAGCTTCTCGTTCGCTCCGCGCACTCGGTAGACCTTCACCGTCCCGGAGCCGATGGTCGCGTGCTGGAGCTCGCGGCCGATTTCGAACCGGCGCTTCTTGCGAATCGGTCGAAGGCGTCCGCCCGTGCGCTTACGACGGGAGCGGCCCTGCCAAATCCCCACGTGGACCTCCGAGAGGCGCGGTCCGACCGGGGTTGCGTATATGACCTTTTCAGCGAACCGAACCGCCCGGGACACCGCTCAGGGTCCGAGGAACGGCGTGAGCCGGGCTCGCAACGGCTCGAGACGAGAGCGGACGACTGTCTCCTCGGCCCCCGACAAAGGCTCGTACGGCGCTCGGTAGCCGACGGCGACCCCCCTTAAATCGGCCGCCAGGAACTTGAGCGTCGAGATGGGCGGGCCGGACCGGACGACTTCCATCAGCTCCTCGAGGATCGACTGAAGCTCGGCGACGCGAGCGTGGTCTCCACGGAGAGCCGCCGAGACGAGCTCTTTGCAGAGCTTCGGGGCAACGTTCGAGACTCCCATCACGGCCCCGGGGGCGCCCCGTTCGATGGCGGGAGCGCCCAGCGGCGGGTCTCCGGGAAGAACGGCAAATCCTTCCGGTGCGCCGTGAAGGTAGGACGTGACGCTCTCGAGAGACCTCGCGCTGTCCTTCACCCCCGCGAGGATGCCCTCCCGGCCCAGGGTGTGCAAGAGCGGCACGGGAAGCGCGTACCCGACGAGGGGCGGGTTGTTGTATGCGAGCAAGGGAACGGTGACCGCCTTTCGAATCGCACGGTAGTAGTGGTCCACCGCCGACATCGTGGGATGGAGGTAGTACGGCGGGACCGCGAGGAGAGCGGAGGCGCCCAGTTCTTCCGCTTCTTCGGCGAACTTGACCGCCTGGACCGTGGACGGAGCACCGCATCCCACCCAGACATCCACCGGACCGGTCGCGCTCTCGACCACGACCTCGATCAATCGTGCTCGCTCGGAGGGGGCGATCGAGGGAAACTCGCCGGTCGACCCGAGCACCAGGAGGTGGTCGACACGCGCCTCCGACGTGGCGCGCGCAAATCGGGCGTTGCGGGCGAGGTCGACCTCGCCTGCCTCATCGAAGAGCGTCAGCACCGGGCACGTCAACCCCTCGAAGGACATGGGGCGCGTCAGCCCCTCATCGACTTAATGCCTCACGGTGCGTGGACGGGTGGGGGAGGGTCACGACTGCCGAACGAATCCTCGGAATCGACGAGGCCGGCCGAGGGAGTCTCATCGGACCTCTGGTCGTCGGGGCGTTCTGCATCTCGAGCGACCGACTCGAGGACCTCACGGTGCTGGGCGCCAAGGATTCCAAGGCGTTGACGCCGGGGGCGCGCGAGAGGGTCTACGACGGGCTCGCGCGGCTCGGGACTCGGGCGCACGTCGCGCTCGCCCCTCGGACCGTGGATAGCTCGGTGGTCCGAGGGAAGCTGAACGTCCTCGAGGTCGAGACCTTCGCGCGGCTCATCCGCCAGCTCGACCCCGACGTCGCGTACGTCGACGCGTGCGACACGAACCAGTGGCGGTTCGGGCTTCGCGTGGGCCGATTGGTGGGCGCGAGGGTCCGCGTCGTAGCACGACATCATGCCGACCGGGACTACCCGATCGTGGGAGCGGCGTCGATCGTGGCGAAGGTCCGACGCGACCGGGCGCTCGCTCGTCTCCGAGAGGTACTCGGCGCGGACCTCGGAAGCGGGTACCCGTCCGATTCGAAAACCCTCAAGTTCGTGCTCGAGGCGCTCGCGAGCCGAACGGCCCCTCCGTCGTGGGTCCGTTGTTCATGGACGACGATGCAAAGGGTTAAACCTCATCGACCGGCTCGCACGCTCGAAAGTTTCGAGCCATGACCGTCGAGGAGACGCTCGCATCGCTCGTCGACCGGTTCAACCGCCACGCGGAGCGGAACCCGGGCGCTGCCGAGGAACTCGATGGGCTCTCCCGGACCATTCAGATCCGGCTCACCGACGGGGATACGTACACGGTCGACCTCGAGAAAGGTCGCCTGAGGAACCTTCGCTCCGGCCCCGCGAACGGCGCCGACGTCCGCATCACCACCGACACGAACACGTTCCACGCGCTCGTGCGGAAGGACATCGGACCGATGAAGGCCCTCGTCACCCGGAAGCTTTCGATCGAAGGAAGCCTCGAGGACAAGCTGCTCTTCCGAAAACTCCTCTAGCGTTCGAGCGCTACGGTAAGAACACGCACGCGGCGATGCAGACGCCGTAGTGGTCCATCGGGATCGAGAGCTCTTCGGTCCGGTAGTGGATGCGTCGGAGCTCGACGCCCCGAAAGTGCGCGATCTCGGTCATCCGCCACTTCAGGAACTCCTTGAGCGACTTCTGCGTGCCGTGAAGATGCCCCTCGGCGACGTATCCTCCCTGTCCGTCCGTGCGGAACCCGTAGGCGATTCCGGCGCTGATGACCTCGCCTTCCCCGCCGCCGTGGCGCGCGAGCACGCAGTGGGTGATCGCACCGCGAGCGATCGGAGCGCGGTCCACCTGGCGGACCCCGATCGGAAGGACGGACGAGACGCTCACGAGGTTCTGTTCGCCGATGCCGGCCTGGAGCAATGCCAGGTCGAAGGCGTTGAGCTCGCTGACCTTGTTGATCCCCTTTCCGCTGGTCACGAAGAATCGCGACGGTACGGGCACGAGGGTGTCGGCGGTCGGTTCGGCACGTCGTGGCACGCCGTCGCGTGAGGTCGGACGACCCTTAAGGTTTGGGCGCGCGGCCGCCGGAGCTACACCATGATGGCGTGGCGACGACGCATCGACTCCTCGGTCTCCCCACGAACGCGCAGGAGCTCCGCGATGAGGCCGTCGGTGAGGCGCAGGCTGGCTGCCTCGAAGAGCGTCCCGAGCGGCGCGAATCGAGGTCGTTCGCTGTCCTCGGGGAACTCGACCGTGATGAGGTGGCTCGCGGTGTGGGCGAGCTTCGAACCCGGTTTCGAGGTGAGCACGATCAACTCGGCGCCTTCTCTCCGAACGATGTTCGCCGTCTGGATGGAGGAGTAGCTCTCCCCCTGGGCCGAAAGGAGGAACACCGCGTCTCCCTGGCGAACGATCGGGGTCACCGACTCGCCGATGACGTACGCACGAAGGCCCGCCTGCACGAGTCGCATCGCGAACGCCCGTCCGATGATCCCGCTACGTCCCGCGCCGTAGACAAAAATCTGGGGAGCTTTGAGAAGAATCTCGATCGCGCGGGCGATCGCCGGAGGGTCGATCGCCTCGAGAGCGGCAGTCACCCGCTCGCCGATGTACCGTTGCGAGCGGACGAATGTCGTCCCCTTATCGACGTCGATGATGGCCACGGGAGACCTCCGACTTACGTGGGGGGGAACCGGCTCTTCGTGGTTTCGGACGGCGGGCCGGTGGCCGGGCCCCGGCTCGACGGGCCTTTGCCGCGGGCTTGGGCGCCGGTCGTGCGGCCGGTTTCGGGGTCGGAGCCGCGGGCGGAGCTCCGGCCGGCTTCGGGGGCGCCCGGGGGGCGGGCGGCGCGTGCAGCTTCGACCAACGTCGGGTGAGCGCACGCTCGTAGAGGAGCTTCATGTACATCGCGTCGTGCTCGAGCAGCGGAGAGCTCGAGATCACCGTGACGTCGTAGTCACGTTCCGCGAGAATCTCGGCGAGCGGGTCGAACCTCACGAGTCCCCGCTTGATCGGAGTGAGTCGAAACTCCCCCGGCCCGTAGAACTCGACGCCCGAGAAATTGAGGTACGTCGGTCCGTCCGTCGCTCGCACGAACTCCCGGATTACGGGCTCGAGCTCCTCGGCCTCCTCGAAGCTCGTTCGCTCGCGCGCCGCGACGTGCGGAAGATTGAGCACGGGCACGGTCCCCTTCACGCGGCGGATGAGCTCGAGCACCTCCTCGCGAGAGCCGAACACGTCGGGGTGCCCGCTCGGCTCGATCGCGAGGCGGACCGACCCTTTCGAGTACTTGGCGAGCCAGCTCGAGAGGTCCGAAACGATCTCGGTGAGCTGCTGAATCGAGTCGGCGCGGTCGCCGGGACCGTAGAAGCCGAGGTGGGTGACGACAAGTCGGGCGCCGAGTCCCTGCGCGAGCACCCCGGCCCACTCGATTTGGCGCATCGACTGCTCGCGGGCGTCCGAAGAGCCGAAGAAATCGACGTAGTAGGGCGCGTGGAGCGTAAGGTCGGTATCGAGCGCCCTCGCGAGCGCCCGTGTCTGTTGGAGGTCCGAGTAATCCTTCGCGAGGCTCCACGTGAGCGTGGTGACCGAGTCACGTCGCTTGAGCGGTGAGGACATCGCGACCAGGCTCGGCACGCCTCCCTGATGGTCGGCAGGACCGACGCTCACGACCAGCTGCTGGACGAGGTCGCGAGGCGCCTTGCCGACCTCCTCGTCCAGGACGGCGCGCGTGAGCGGATTGACCTTGATGAACTGGACCTCCATCGCGGTGAGGCCCAAGTGGTGCACGTCAGCGATCCCGTCACGCAAAGTTCGCCCTTTGCACGAGAGAGGGATCCCCGCGGGTCCGAACCGGATCACGAGTAACCAGGCCTCAGAATCGGGATTTTGCGTTAATGCATGGTCCTATATAGCGGGACCCGGGCGAGAGGCCACCGCGGCCTCCGACCCCAGCTCTCGGCGGGAATCGTGACGGAATTTGAGCGCAACGACGTATAGTTCGGAGGAAGGGGCCCGAGAGGCAGGGGGCTTCGTCCGGAGTACCCGGCCGAAGCTCGGGCGAAGTTCGCCGACGAGCTCGTCGAGCATGTCGCCCGCGAAGACCTTCGCGACGAACGCGCCTCCCGGTGCAAGGACTCGCCGAGCGAGCCGATAGGCCAACCGCACGAGCTCGACCGAACGAGCGTGGTCGGTCGAGTACGCGCCGCTGATCGACGGAGACATGTCGGAGAGGACAACGTCGAAGGACTCCGGACCGAGCCGAGCGTCGAGACCCGGCTCCCCCACCCTCGCTCGCACGACACGCAGTCCCTGCGCAGGAGCGACCGGGCGCGGGTCGACCGCGACCACTTCGCCCGACCTCCCAACGCGGTCGAGAGCGACCATCGACCAACCGCCCGGCGCTGCCCCGAGGTCGAGGACCCGAGCGCCGGGATGCAGGAAGTGAAATCGGTCGTCTAGGTACACGAGCTTGAAGGCAGCGCGAGAGCGAAGGCCCTCCTCCTGGGCCGCCCGATAGTACGGGTCTCGCCGCCTCTGGTCCACGAACCGCCGGCCCATCGGACGCCTCGTAGCGACCGACCGTACATGAAGGCGGTCGATGCGCCGCTCGTTGCGCGGGCCCCCTCAGGGAACGGAGACCTCGAGCCCCTCCTCGGCGAGAACGATCTCTCCGGAAAACTCTCGGGATGCTTCTCGGAGAGAGACGGAACGGTCGTCGTAGGGCCAGAAGTGGGTCAGCATCAGGCGCCGAGCGTGTGCCTCGCGCGCGTAGCGTCCGGCCTCCGCTGCCGCAAGCAGCATGGGCTCAGGTTCGCTCGTCGACGTCCCTTGGAGCATCGCTTCGCACAGAAAGAGGTCTGCGTCACGTGCGAGGTCGACGACCCGGGAGTTCGGTCCCGTATCTCCGGTGTAGGCGATCACCCGGCCCTCCACCTCGACGCGGAACCCAAGGTTCGGAACGAAGTGCGGGAGTGCGAAGGACCGAATTCGAAACGGTCCCACGGCCACCTCAGAATCGGGCGCGAGAGGATGGAACTCCATTCCGGAGCGAAGCGTCCTCGCGCCATCCGGACCGGCGAGGCCGGCGAGCCGGTCGAGCAAATCGGATGGTGAGTACACGGGGACGGGCGCCAGCGGCGGCTTCGGTAGCGCTCGGGCGCGGAGGAGGCCGAACAGATCCACGCAATGGTCGGCATGCGAGTGCGTGATGAAGACCGCCCCCACCTCCTCGGCCCGGAGCCGACTGAGAAGACGCGGAAGCGTCCCGAACCCGAGGTCGAGCACCAGGTTCATTCCACTCGACTCGAGAACGTACCCGCTGCACGCACGACCTCCCGAGGGCCACGCGCCGCAGCTCCCCAGCACGGTCAGCCGCACCATCGGACTTCCGACTATCGATTGGGGCCCGATCGATAAACCCCGCAGACTCAGGCCGAAGTCGTCGAAAGCGCCCTCGGGTCCTCACTGGGCGAGTGGGGCCGTCCGAATTTGAATCGGAGTCTCTTGCACCCCAAGCAAGAAGGATGG
>DASPTO010000026.1:0-5604 GCA_035623375.1 Thermoplasmata archaeon | reverse complement strand
GGCCGACCCGGGTCGTGGTTATAACCCTAACCGGAGGAACAAGCGGGGAGCCGGGACCGCCGAGAAGGGGACGGTCACACCGGCGATACGCACAAATACCCTGGCCGAGGTATTTTCTTGCGTGCCTCATTGCGAAGCCATCCGGGGGGGCTTCCAGGCCGGAGACTGAACGACCCCGCGTCCCTCCGGATCTCGGCGTCTTATGGAAACCAACACGGAAGAGTCTCAGGTCCCCCCGACCCGGGAGCGAAACGTGCTCCTCCTCGACCTCTCGAAGAGCATGTACGCTCCTCTCCCGGACCCCCAAGCCGACGGGCCGGAGCGGCAGAAGATCGAGGTCGCCCGGACCGCTGTGTTCCGGATCCTGCAGGACGCTTCCGCGAGTGGCACGCTCTTCGGCCTCGTGACCTTCACGGAGACCGTCCGTGTTCCTGTTCCCTTGGGTGAGATTCATCGCGAAAACCTCCCGTACATTGAGAACCTGATCTCGCTCCTGACCCCGAGCGGCCGTTCGGCGGTCTGGGACGCTCTGGGGGTCGGCGCCGACCTTCTCCGCATGGGGACCCAAGGCGTCCAGGGAAACCTCGTCCTGGTGACCGACGGATGGGACAACGCATCGACCCGGTTTGATGTCCGCAACGACCCAGCCGCGAAACCCGTCGGCGGCAAGGTCGACCTCGTCCCCTACATGCTTCCCGCCCACTCCCGGCTCACGCTCCGCATCATCGGGATCGGCAGCGGAGACGAGCGCGACAAGGGCGTGGACACGAACCGAATGAACCTGTTCGTGGGTCAGCTCTCGCAGCGAGCCCAGGAGTTCGGACTCCCGCCGGCGTTCAGCTTCCAGCTCGTGACGACCGGCTCCCAGCTGTTCGCTCAGATGGTGAACGCGTTCGTCGACGTCGGCTACGAAGACGACCGGCCGATCGAAGAACTGCACCCGGAGGAACTCGCCCGGCACGCCGCGAACGCCGCGCGAGCGCTCAAGGAACCCCAACAGCATGCGACGGTGGCTCGGATCCGAAGCGCTTCGGGAGCAGCGAAGCCACCCGAAGCGACCTACTCGGAGGCTCCCGACCTCGAGGTCGAATTCCTCACGAGCGGTCCCGGAGGGCCGCCCGCCTATCTCAAGGAACGCTACGGTCCGCTCGGAGAGGTCGTCTCGGCGTACCTCGCCGGGGACCTCGACCATGCGCTCCAGCTGATCCAACGGAGCCAGGGGTTCCTGCCCGCGGTGACCCGGCTCTACTGGGAGGCCCGGATCCAGTTCGCTCGACGCGCGGTCGTCGAAGCCGCCCGCGCGCTTCTCCAAGCCTGGGTGGAGGCGGAGAAGCTCCCGGCAGCCGCGCAGGCACCGATTCTCCGCCGTCTCGCCGTCCTTCAGGCTCGGATGCAGAACGACAAGGAGACCGAGACCCTCGTCCGGTTCATCGACGAGACCGAACACCACCTCACGAACCGAGACCCGAAGATCCGGGAGCGCCTGATGGACCTCTTCGCAAAGCTGATGGAGCTCCGCGGCACGTACCAGCTCACGCGCCTCGCGGGCAGCGGGGACGTCCAGGACGCCGCCGTGAAGCACGAGGCAGCGGTCGAGGAGGTCTTCGGCCTCCTCCAGGACGCTCGGCTCGACCTGGCCACCGAAGGGCCGACGGTGGAAGGCGCGTTGGACTTCATTGAAATATGCTTGGCGGAGATGCGGTAGGGTAGAGGTCCATGGCGGAGGTCAAGTCCACCACTCGTCGTCGGACCACGGGCAAACGGGAACCGAAATCGGTCGATGCGACGCGCATCGCGGTGGTCGGGATCCCCGCCTCCGGCAAGACAACGTACTTCCGTTTCCTTTCGGGCCATTTCGGCCTCAACCTCCCGATCCTCTTCATCCCGTCCCGTGCGGACAACGGGAGCCTTCCGCTGTACGGCGACCTCGAGAACGACGTGGCGCTGGAGGAGACGACCTACGAGACCACGGACCCGACCGATCCCGAGGGGAGCCTCGAGACCACCACCCGGTACTACGTCAACCGGCCGATGGAGGACAAGCGCAAGCTCTGGGTCGAGCTGAGCGCCGGCCGGGAAGAGCAAGGGATCCTCACGAAGTATCCTCTCCCCACGAAGTTCAACCAGTTCGTCGAGATGAAGATGCGATTCCGCTACGCGGCCCCCGGCGGTGATGCGGGGTCTCGTCCGATGGAGCTCTCCACCGTGGACGAGGCGGGCGGGATCATCTCCGACTACTTCACCTACGATCGGATCTGGCTCGATTCCACGGACGCCGAGGTCACGGAGAAGACCTGTCGGGTCATCCCCCACTTCGACTCGTGGAGGCCGGACCGCCGGGACCTTTGGAAGCGGGGCCTCACGCTGCTCGGGAGGTTCGTCTGTGAAGCCGATGCGATCATCCTCCTCTTGTCACCGGCCCTCCCGTCGCTCCGGGACCAAGCTCAGCAGGTCAACCTCGCCCGAGGCGTGTTCCGCTACACCCATCAGCGGAACCTTCCGCTCGTCATCGCCGTTTCCAAGGCGGACAAGCTGAAAGAATTCTACAGCGAGGTCGAGCAATCGGTACGGGAGCGTACGTACCGCAGCAACTTCGATACCGTGGACTTCCTCCTTCGGCGCGACGGCGCCGGAATGGGGACGATTCTGGTGGCGCAGGAAGGGCGTGGGATCTCGACCCGGGAGGACGTCTTCCTCATTTCGAGTGCCGTCTCGACTGGGGAGGGGCATCCGCTCTTCATCGGGGAGACCGGCGACGAGGCACCGAGCTCGGGAGCGGTGACGATGGGGGTGCCGGTCATGGTGAACACCACACTTCCGCTCGCTCGCGCGTGCGAGCGAGTGCTCGAGAGGCGGTCGACGAAGGGGAGCTGATGACCGCGGGAGAGGCCACTGGGGCAGGGACCCTCGCCCCAGTCGCCGTCGTTTGGTGCCGTCAAGTCGACAACGAGGCCGAGAGCCCCGGCTACACGACGATTCCCGAGGATTTCCCCGGACGACGGGAAACGCTCGAGGCGATCCGGGTCGTCGGGAACCTCACGATCAACATCGCCGACACTCACGACTACTGGGACCCGGACCCGTCGCAGCCGCTCTCGTTCTACCCCAACATCTTCCTCTATCCAGCGGCCAACGGGCGCTACACCTGCGTCGGGCGGATGTTCCTCTCGACCGAAGACCGGCCCCGGCTGGGCATGAAGACCCTCGTCCTCGAGACCGCCCCGCTTCTCCAAGGGGGTCAGTTCGGCGCCGACATCCTGCGGGCGCATGCGACGATGAGCGGCCGCGGCGACGGAGGGAAGCCCCCGGCCGAGCCGGAACCTCTGGTCTACCAGACCGTGGGGGAGGGGTTCCTGTTCCACCGGGGCACCACCGACCCCGTGGTCGTGGTCGCGGCCGACGCGTGGGAACCCACGTGCCAGGCGGTGCTCCAGCTGATCCGCGTGATGCCGACGTCGCTCGTGGCGCTCGGCGCTTTCCTCGTCTTCCCGTACTTCCTACCCGAGGCGAAGGTCAACCTTCACGAGTTCACCGAACAGTTCCCGCTCGCGCTCGCGGTCATGCGCGTCCCCCGCGCCGAGGCCCAGGGGGACCGTCACGCGAAGCGCCTCCAGAGCTGGGAGTCGGCTCCGGTCACTCTCCGGGACCTCACCCGGCCGAGCCGGGGGCGGGAGGCTCTCCCGCTCGTCCTCCAGTACGTGCGCGAGCATCAGGACGAGAAGATCCTCGAGGTGACCCGCCGGGTCGACATGGTCGAGGCGCCACGGCTGATGGCGCACCTCCGAGACACCGAGCGTCAGGGCGGTCGGGACCGGCGGAAGGAGATGTGGCGAATCGGGACGGCGATGGAGACGGCTGCGCTCTTGCTGACCCGCCCGAAAGGGCGTTCGGTCCCGATGACCGGGGAGGCTGCGAAGAGAGCCAACGAGTACCTTCAGGCCCGACCCGGAGAGACCGTCCTGCTCCCTCCCGAACCGATCCCCCCGATTCCACCGGTTCCCTCGGTTCCCCCTTCCGGCGTGATGTCGAGCCAGCATCCGCCGTGGCTCACGAAGCCTCCGGAGGTCGAGGTCCCCTCGTCGGGGACCCCGGGCGTTCCGGTCTCCACGAGCGACGACCCGTCGGTCCTTCCGCCCCCACCTCCCTCGTCCCCTGCCTCCAGCGCGACGACCGCTTCGACCTCACCCTCGAGCGGCGACCTCGAAGCGAGCCTCAAAGGTGAGATCGACCGACGCTTCTCCGAGCTTTCGAAGGGTCGGCCCTCGGGAATCGACTCGGCCGAGCTCGCCGCGCGAATCGCGAGCTCGAACCGCGAGCTCGAGGCGAAATGGACCTTGCTTCTGGATTCCCGTCTTAGGGAGATCGCGGAGTCGTCTGCCCGGGCGGATGCTGCGCTCAAAGCCGACCTCGCCTCCCGCCTCGCGGCGATCGAGGCGCGGCCCGTCGTCAGCCCGTCGGACGTGGCCACCGAAGCGGAGCAGAAGGTCCTGAGCGCCAACGATGCGAAGTTCCAGGCCCTCGCCCAGAAGGTCGAAGAATCTGCCCGGTCCTCCGGTGAGATGTGGGCAAGCCGTCTTCGGGACGAGCTACGCCAATCCGTCGAGGCGCTGCGCGCCCAAGCGACCCACGACGAGGAGGAGATGCGCGCCGCCCTCGTCGCCCAGATCGACCTCGAGCTCCGCGAAGCGCAAGAGCAGGGAACGGTCCTGCGCGAGGAGATCGAGGGTCGTGTGCGCGACCTCTTGAAGGACCGACTTGCCGAAACGGACCAGCGGCGGTCGAAGGACGTGCGCGACCTCGAGCAGAGGCTCGGCCTCCTCATCGACGGCCGAACCAAGGACGTCGAAACGCGCCTTCAGGCGACCAACGCGGACCTCCGCGAGAAGGTCGGCGCAGCCCTGGACGACCGAGTCGCTCAGGCCGAGAAGCGCTGGTCACTGAACGGTGAGGCGCGGATCGCCGAGACCTCCGATGCGCAGACCCAGGCGCTCGCTGGACTCCAGGTCCGCCTGCAGTCGTTCTTCGAGCAGAAACTCCGAGAGAACCAGGAGCGCGAGCGCGAGAAGTACGTCGAGCTCCTGGCCCGACTGAAGTCGGACGTCGATCAATCGCTCGCGAAGACGATCGACTCGAACAGGTTCGATGTCGTGATCCGGGAGCGCGTAGCACGCGCGCTCGAGGCCGGCCGCGCGGACCAAGAGAAGGCGATCCGCGCCACCGTCGGGGACCTGCAGGTCAAGCTGAGCTCGCAACAGGAGGAGGGGGTCGTCCGCCTCGAGCGGCTCGAAGCCAAGATCCAGGCACGCGAGACCGACCTCCTTCGGATCGAGCAAACGCTCCGCCACGAGGTCGACGACCTCGACCGGCGCATCCAGGTGGTCGCTGACCGCGCGCTCCCGCTGATCCGGCGAACGTGGCTCCGGGTCTCGGAGCTCGAGAAGGAAGGACCCGGCGCCACCGAGACCGAGGCCCGGATGAAGGAGCTCCGTCGCGAGGTTTCCCGCGAACTGCGCCGCCTCGAAGGAGAGCTCCTCGAGCAGACGGGCGACCTCCGCGACCGGCTCGAATCGACCCTCGCGAGCCAAGGCCGCATCTGGCTCAATC
>DASPTO010000025.1:0-12254 GCA_035623375.1 Thermoplasmata archaeon | reverse complement strand
GCGTAGGCGCGGGACGACCATGGCGGCCTCCCCGTACGCGAGCGCGCTGGGCCGATTGAACCCCGAATTCCCCGCGTTCCTGTCGAAGGAGGTCTACCCTCAGCTCCTTGCCGCGAAGGACCCGAACGAGTTCGCGAAGCTCCTCGAGACGACCCCCTACGCCGACGACATTGCTCGGGCCCGCTCCACCCACTCGGACGTCACGATGGTCGAAGTCGCGATCAACCGTACGTTCGTCCGGCGGAACCGGCATGCGTACGAGGCGACGCCGTTCGCCGGCCGGGCTGTGGTCGGGGCGTACCTCGGCCGTTGGGACATCCAGAACATCGAGATGATCCTGACCGTGAAGGCCCAGGGACGGGGCATCACGGAAACGGAGGACCATCTCGTCTCGAGCCGCGAGATCCCCGCGGGACTCTACGCGGGAGCGATGAACCTCGACGACTTTCGGATTCTGCTCAGCCAGCCGACGCTCGAAGCGATGGTCACGTCGCTCGTCAAGTACGGCTACGGGGCGACGATCCTTCCGTATCTCGAGGCGTTCGAGCGGACCCACGACATCTTTCCGATTCTCCGCGCCCTCAACAAGGAGTACTACCGCAACGTCCTCGCTCAGGCCCGGTTCTTCCAGGGCGACGAGTGGGTCATCCGAAGCCTCGTCCAGAACGAGATCGACGCGACCAATGTGATGCTTTTACTCAAGGGGAAGGACCGGTTCCTCCCCCCCGACGAGGTCCTCTCCCGTTTCCTCGAGGGTGGGACGATGAACATCACCCAGGCCGCCGACCTCTACCCGGCGCGGAACGTTCCCGAGCTGGCCGAGCGGTTTGCCGCTCAGTTCCCGTCGATTGCGGAAGGCTCGACCGAGTACACGACGGCTGACAGTCTAACGGGGTACGAGGTCGCGGTCGAGCGCGACCGGGCGACCGCCGACCTGAGGCGGCTACGGACCTACCCGCTCTCGCTGAGCGTCATCTTCGCCTACCTCATCCGGAACGAGGTCGAACGGAGCGACCTCCGCCGCGCGGTGTTCGGTCGCCTCTACGGCGTTCCCGCCGACCGGCTCGCCTCCCTCCTCGTGTCGCCGCACCTATAGGCGGTGCACCGCGAGGACAGCGGTCGACCTACGACTCGCCCGGGCTCTTCATGATCGGCCCGGCAGGAGCGGCCTGCCCGTCCGAGACGGGAGAGATCGTGTGCTTCCGGGGCGCTCCGAACGGTCGGAAGACCTTCCCGTTCCCCGAGTAGAACTTCGAGAAATACTCGACGAAGAGAAGCCGTGCGCCCTGGATCCCGGGCTCGAAGACGCCGAGGATGACGTTGAACGACTGGCCGACGATGAGGATCACGAGGCCGGCGATGATCCCGACGAACGTCCCCCCGAAGACGAGTCCGCTCGAGATCTTGTTGATGACGAGCGCGAGGATAACGCTCGCGAGCAGGATCCCTACGAGACGCGTGTAGGAGAGGATGTGGCTCACGACCTCGATGAGCCCCATCATCCCCATCTGAAGCCCCTCCCCGACCAGGAGCATCGGGAGCCCCACCCCGAGGAAGGCGAACCAGACGAGGAGCATCGGGTTCGACGAGATCGAGATCGACTTGTGGAGGAATGCGAGCCCGACGAACGCGATCCCGATCGCGAACAGGATCCCGCCCGACTTCGCGACGACGCCGCGAGGGTGGTGGTGGAACTGCTCCTTGATGGCGCCCATCAGGAATCCGAGGACCACCATGCCGAGGCCGACGAAGCCGGCGAAGAGGAGGTACTTCGGAAGGTAGACCTTCGACGCCGGGTCGGGGCCGACGTAGCCGAACAGGGTGTGGAGGACCTGGGTTCCGAAGAACTGGTCCGTGTAGAGACCGAGCCCGATCGCAAGGAGACAGCCCGGGATGAGCGCGTAGGCAAGCTGC
The DNA here is from genome assembly GCA_035623375.1 of Thermoplasmata archaeon. GTDB lineage: Archaea > Thermoplasmatota > Thermoplasmata > Lutacidiplasmatales > UBA184 > Lutacidiplasma. The sequence continues at coordinate 10,340 of DASPTO010000025.1, read as the reverse complement.
TGCATCCCTTTCGGTCCCATGATCAGCTTCACGAAGTTGCGGCCGAACTTCGGAAGAAACCGAGCGCCCGGGAACCCTACGATCATCCAGACGCAGATCAGGAGGATCGTGAGCCCGTAGCCCCAATCGCTCAGCATGAAACCGAAGAACAGGGGGAAGACGATCGAGAAGACGAGTGTCGGGTCCCACTCGGTCGCCTGAGGGAGAGAGTAGAACCGGATGAAGAACTCGAATCGCCGGACGCCCCGCGGGTTCGACATGATCGTCGGCGGCTCCTCCGTGGTCGGGACCCGGTAGAAGCACGTCCGGCCCCCGGTCTCGTGGTCGACGACGTTCTCGAGACGCGCAACGTCCCGATGGGGGACCCACGCCTCGAGCGCGAAGGCGGTACGACTCGCCCCCAGCTTCGCGACGACCTCCGCCTTGCGGTTCTCGATCTCGAGAGCCTCCGCGATCGCGCTCACGAGAGGGTACCATTCGAGGGAGAGGGAGACGAGTCGTGCATGGATTTCGGTCCGCCGACGGACGATTTCGGCGTTCCGTTCCCGGAGCTTCGCGAGCTCCTCGGGCACGGTCCCCTGGAGGGCCGGCACGGCCGACAGTCGCACACCGCGAGCCTGCGAGATTCTCGCGAGAGCATCCGCGCCGCTCGGAGGGATCAGGAGAAGGAACCGAACGACCGGACCGGTCGGACCGAGGAGGATGTGAACGTCCGTCTCGGCGGGAAGTCCGGATGCGAAGGCCGGGTAGTTCTCGGCGCTGACGGTCCCGTAGAAGGCGTGAAAGCTCTTCGAGATCAGGAATTCGAGACGGTCCGGATAGAACGAGATCTTCTCGAGGAGTTCGGCGGTCGCAGTGGCCGCCTTCTCCTCGGTGAGGAGGCGGTCGTCCTCCCGCCGGAGGTCCCCGACCTCGGCGTCAATCGGTACGGTCTTCGCCGCGGCGAGGATGTCGGCCGTGGTCTCGAACCGTTGCGGGGCGCGGACGGGGACCGGGGGAAGCGCGCTCAAGAGACCCCGAAACCGGAGCGTCTCGTCGCCGACCTGGCGGAGCGTCTCGGGACCGCGTTCGGGCCCCAGCTGGGCCAGCATCTCGGGCGAAAGGATCTCGATCTGCGCCACCCGGAGGTCGTGGAGGACGGTGAGGATCCGCTCCTCGTCGTCCTTGAGACCGAGGATTCCGACCTTCTCCATCGGGAGGGGACGCAGGACCACGCTCGCTTCCTCCGGGGGTCAATCCTCTGCGAACGAACCGAGCACGGCCGCGAGGATCGCGGCCTTCTTGTCGGAGGGCCGCCGTCCTTCTCCGCGGAGCGCCTCGTCGGCGGCCTTGTGGCCGTCCGCAACGATCGCGTCGGCCTCCTTCTGGACCTCGACGCGCGCGGCCCCGACGCGCGCGGCACGGTCGCTCTCCGCCTCGGCTGCCGCATCCCGCACCGCGACCTCGACGTCCGCCCGGAGCTCCTGAAGGGTCGTCTGGGTCACCTCGCGGGCCGTGGTGACGCGGGCGTCCCATTCGTTCTCGGTCGCCTTTACGCGCTTCAGCGCCTCGACCGAGTCGGGTTCGCTTGCGGCCGACGTTGTCGTTGCCATCGTCAGAGTCCTCCGAGAACCCTCAGCACGAGATAGAGTAGGACCGCGACGGCCGCCACCTTGACCGCGAGGCTGATGGCGCGGACGGTCGAGAACCGTCGGACTGCAAGGTTGGGGGCACTATGCGGCGGCAGCACTGCTCCCCTCCTGTTCCATCTTGCGTTTGACCGTCTTCAGCATGCTGAACGAATCCCGTTCCATCTCGTCGAATCGGAACTTGATGTACCGCACGACCCCGTCGAGCCGTGGGATGAGCACGTTTTCGATCGCGCTCGCGCGCCGCTTCGTCTTCTCGATCTCTTTGAGGAGCCGTCGGAGCGCGTTCTCCTTCTCCGCGATGTCGAGGACGATCTGGTAGATTCGCTGGAAGCGGCGGACCGATTCCTGGACCGAGATCGGAAGGTCGAGGAGCTCCGCGGCCGGGATCGGCTCGTAGCCGCCGCGGTCGACCCGCGGCGTCCGGACACCCATCACGTTCTTCGTCGTGACCGCGACGGGAGCGATGTCGGGAAGGAGCATCGAGATGTTCTCGAGCCGGGTCGGCCCTTCGAGCATCTCCGCCATCCGGATCGACTCGTAGCCGCGCTCGACGCGGGCGCGAAGGTCGCCGCGCAGCTTGAGCGCCTCTCTTGAGAGCGCGAAGAACTCGACAATCAGCGCCGAGCGCTTCAGCTTGAGGAGGTTGAGCCCCTTCTTCGCGACGACGATGCGCCGACGAGTCTTGATGAGCTCGAGGCGGGTCGGTCGTACGGTTTCGGCGGGCATCGGTCGTCGTGTCCTGGTCGCCTACGAGGGGGCGGCTCCTTTCTTCGGCCGGTACTTCTCGATGAACTCCGGCCGGATCCGCTTCAGTTCCGAGTCGGGGAAGTCGGCGAGGATGTCCCATGCGAGGGCGAGGCTCTCGTCGATCGTGCGGTCCTCGTCCGGGCGCTGGTTCACGAACTCCTTCTCGAACCGGTCGGCCATCTTGAGGTAGAGCCGGTCGGTTGCCGTGAGCGCCTCCTCCCCGACGATGGCAGAAAGGGCTCGCTGGTCCTTCCCCGTCGCGTAGGCAGCGAACAGCTGGTCGGAGACTCCGCGGTGGTCCTCCCGCGTCCGGCCCTTGCCGATTCCCTGGCCCATGAGACGGGAGAGGGACGGAAGGATGTCGATGGGAGGATAGATCCCGCGGCGCTGAAGGTCACGGCTGACGTACATCTGTCCCTCGGTGATGTACCCGGTCAGGTCGGGGATCGGGTGCGTGACATCGTCGGCAGGCATCGTGAGGATCGGGATCTGCGTAATCGACCCCTTTCTCCCGTGGATCTTCCCGGCCCGCTCGTAGAGCGTCGCCAGGTCCGTGTACAGGTAGCCCGGGTACCCGCGTCGACCCGGCACTTCCTCGCGCGCGGCCGAGACCTCGCGCAGCGCCTCGCAGTAGTTCGTCATATCGGTCAGTACGACCAGGATGTGGAGGTCGCGCTCGTACGCGAGGAACTCGGCCGCGGTGAGCGCCATGCGCGGCGTCACGACACGTTCCATCGAAGGGTCGGACGAAAGGTTCAGGAAGACGACGGCGCGCTCGAGCGCCCCGGTCGACTCGAACTCCTTGAGGAAGTAGTTCGCCTCCTCGCTCGTGATTCCCATCGCGGCGAAGACGACCGCGAACCCCTCGGAGGAGTCGCGCAGCTTCGCCTGACGGACGATCTGGGCGGCGACCTGGTTGTGGGGGAGACCCGCACCCGAGAAGATCGGAAGCTTCTGGCCGCGGACGAGCGTGTTGTTGACGTCGATCGTGGAGATCCCGGTCTGGATGAACTCGCTCGGCTCTTCGCGCGAGTAGGGGTTCATCGCGCTCCCGACGATCTCGAGTCGGGTCTCGCTCACGATCCGCGGACCGCCGTCACGCGGTTCCCCGAGGCCGGTGAAGACGCGGCCGAGCATCTCGTCCGAGACGGGGAGGGTCGCGACCTCGCCGAGGAACTTGACGCTCGTCTTCTCGAGGTTGATCCCCATCGTCGCGCCGAATACCTGGACGATGGCGAGTCCCTTCCTCGAGTCGAGCACCTGGCCCTGCCGGCGCTCGCCCGTGGGGAGCTGGACCTCGACGATCTCTCCGTAGGCGGCGTTGGTCACGTCCTTGACGAACAGCAGCGGCCCCGCGACGCGGTCGATCGTACGATAGTCGACCGGGATGCCGGCAAGCGGGGACGCTTGGGACGCGCTCTTCGCCGCCATCAGGCACCTCCCGCGGCACTGATCGTGCCGACCGCGAGCTCGGTCTCGCGGTCGAGGTCTGCAAATTGACGGTCCGCCTCGGCTTCGGGGATCCACTTCATCCGGGAGAGCTTCGTGCGCACGGGCAACGCCTGAAGCTTCGTCACGGTCGCGCCCTTACTGACGGCGTCCTGCTCGAGGTCCCCGAAGCGGAGGATCATCCGCAGCATGAGGGCCTGTTTTCGGATCGACGTGTAGGTGTCGACCTCGTCGTACGCGCTCTGCTGGAGGTAGTCCTCCCGCAGCATTCGCGAGACGTCCAAGATCGCCTTCTCCCGTTCGGGGAGCGCGTCCACCCCGACGAGCTGCACGATTTCCTGGAGCTCCGCCTCCTTCTGGAGCGTCTCGAGCGCTTTCTGACGGAGGTCACCGAAGTCCTTCGCGACCTTCTCCGCGTACCACGGGTCGAGGTCGCGGGTGTAGAGCGAATAGCTCTGGAGCCAGTTAATCGAGGGGAAGTGCCGTCGAGATGCGAGCGACGCATCCAACGCCCAGAAGACGCGGGCGATACGGAGGGTGTTCTGACTGACGGGTTCGGAGGTGTCCCCACCGGGCGGAGAGACGGCTCCCACGACGGTGATTGAACCGGGACGACCCTCGGGAGAGAGCGTGATAACGCGGCCCGAGCGCTCGTAGAACTCGGCGATGCGTCGGCCGAGGTACGCAGGGTATCCTTCCTCTCCCGGCATCTCTTCGAGGCGGCCCGAAATCTCGCGCATCGCCTCGGCCCATCGGCTCGTCGAGTCGGCCATCAGCGCGACGTCGTAGCCCATGTCACGATAGTACTCCGCGATCGTGATGCCGGTGTAGACGCTCGCCTCGCGGGCCGCGACCGGCATGTTCGAGGTGTTGGCGATCAGGACGGTCCGCTCCATGAGCGGCCGCTTCGACTTCGGGTCCTGGAGCTTCGGGAACGTTGCGAGCACCTCTGCCATCTCGTTCCCACGTTCGCCGCAACCGACGTACACGACGATGTCCGAGTCCGCCCACTTCGCGAGCTGCTGCTGAGTGACCGTATTGTGGAGGAGGAGCCCACCATATCCCCCGATGAAGTTGGATCCGTACTCGGGCAGGGAGAGGTCATAGACGTCAAACGGTCCCTGCTCCTCGGTGACGTCCGCGACCTCGTCGCAGAACAACCATTCGAGAAGGTCCCGAAGCCGGGACGCCGCAGGCTCCAGCTGGTCGAGCGAGCCGAGCGCTCGGGACGGGTTCATGAACCGGTGGAACGTCGATGTGCTCATCCTCTCGCCGTTCCCGATGTAGTTGTGGATCTCGATACCGTCGTCGAGGAGCTGGGCGTAATGGAAGTGCTCCCGGTAAATCCGCTCGATCTCTTCGCGCGGGAGGGGGACGACGTCGGTCGCCGTGTACGTGGTCTTCTTTCCATCGGTATAATTCACGACAGCAGCAAGCTTCGGAAGGTCCCACCCCAGCTGGTTCGTGAGTTTCAGAAGGTTCGGGATGCCTCGAACGAAGAGTCGGTAGTACTCGACCCCATCGATCACCCGTCGCCCCAGGGAAGACGGGATTCCGAACCGAAGCAGCGCGTAGGAGAGGTCGGTCTGAAGCATCCGACTCTTCGTGCAGAGTTCGACCTCACCGTCCGAGAACCCTCCGTCCCCGAGGTAATAGCCACGGAGGAAGGCAGACAGCGAATCCTCATCCGCCGCAAGGACGGTCGGTGGGATTCGCTTCTCGCCGGAGGTCCTGCCGGTGCCGATCTGGTCGATGAAGTGGACGAGGAGTGTGCTCGCGAACAGCACGTTGGGCGTCTTCCCTGTCTGACGCTCGACCTTTCCGTCGACCCCGAAGAGGGTTTGACCGAGGGATAGGAAGCGGGAAATGAGCGTCTCGTCCGCATTGGTGAAGACGAGCGTTCGGTCTCCTCGGATGTACCCTTCGGCGACGAAGAGGCCAAGGAACTCGGCAAGGTCCGGAGTCATCCGCTCCGGGACGAGGATAGTCTTCCCTCGGCGTTGGAGCTTCGGAAGAGAGACCCGGAGCTTGACGGAGGCGTCCGACCCGGGTACCTTCCGAACGGACGCGAGATAGTCGCCCGGCCGGAGGTCTCGTGCTGCGGTCTCCCGGAGCGAGCCGTCCGGGCCGAAGGTGAACAGCCGGTGAACGGGCGTCACGCGAACCGTCCGACCCGACCGAGTCCGGACCCGAACCAGGGAATCGCTCTTCCCCTTGTAGAGAGCGTAACTGCGGCTCCGAACAACGGAGCTACCGACGAGCGAGAACACCTCGACCGGCGTGCGAAGGGAGAGCCACTCTTCCGCGCCGTCCACTCGAACGTCTCCTCGCGCTCGCGCCGATTCGTACACCCTCTCGATGGGCACGACCTCCCCACTTGCTAGCAGGACGGGCGTGTCCCCGCTCGTGCATTTCCCGGACCCGAAGGGTCCCGGAATGCACGCCGTGCCGCCCTTCGCGACCGGATAGAACGAGTCGATCACCCGCTGTCCGGTGACGAGAGGAATCTCGGGCGGCAACTTCTGAGTCACCGGGCGCGGGATTCGGACGACCCACTTCTGGGCCAGGGTCAAAGGGACGGTGCCCGACGCGGTTCGCAGGGAGCCGATGCGGTCACGAACCGTGTAGCTGCCACTCTTGAGGTCCGTCAGGGTTCCTTTGAGGCCTGGCGGGACCATGATCTTGTGCAGGATGAGCGCCGTCTCCTGGACCGTTCCCAAGATCGATCCGGACGAGACATCGCTCCCGACCTTCGCGGTCGCGGTGAATTCCCAGACCGTCTTCTCGTCGAGCGGAGCCGCCGAGGTTCCGCGGGTAATGAAGTCCCCGACGGACTTCTGGACGACGTCCAGTGGCCGCTGTACACCGTCGTAAATCGACTTGAGGAGCCCGGGACCCAGCTCGACGCTGAGCGCCTGCCCGGTACTCTCGACCGGGTCGCCGGGGCGAATTCCCGTGGTGTCTTCGTAGACTTGGACGGTGGCGGTTCCTTCGACCAGCCGAATGATCTCCCCGACCAGACCGAGCGAGCCGACGCGGACCACGTCGTACATCTTGGCGTCGACCAGACCTTCCGCAATGACAACCGGGCCGGACACCCGCGCTACGGACCCTGCCATGTTCCTTCCTTCGGTGGACTATCCGATCCTATCGTACCCGTGCCGAGTCTAGCTCGCGACCGTGAGCGTGACGCCCAGGATGCGCTTCGCGAGGGCCTCGATGCTCTCCACCTCGTACTCCCCGGAGGGGGTCGGGACGAAGACCACGAGGGGGTGGAGGGAGGCATCGGCGGCCGCGCGCTGAGTCTCGGAGAGGAGCGCGCGAATCGACTGCGTGGCGATGACGAGGGTGTACCCGCCGCTCATCGCCTTCTCGAATTCGGCGACCGAGTTCTGAGGAGTCACCTCGACGACGTCCTTGAGGCCAATGAGGCGGAACCCGATGGCGAGCTCCCGGTCTCCGACCACGATGGTGCGACCCGGCTCCTTTGTCGTCTCGGGCACGGTAGCGTCGGCGGGGAACCGGCGTATTTAACGCCTACCGGCGGCAGGGGAGCGGCGACGCTTCGCCCTCGGCCGAGACCCCTGGGCGGGACCCCCCGGAGGGGGTACCGGCCGGGGCGCGACCTCGCCGGGAAGTAGGAGGGCCGCGGGGATCGTCGCGGAGGCGGATGCCTCGAGCAGTAGGACAAACCGGCGTTCCCGGGTCTCGGGTCGAACGGCGCTCATCACCCAGAACGCCGCCCGGTTTCGGTAGCTCCGGTTCCGGGAGTCGAAGAATCGCTGGGCCGACGGCTCGTCCCGCAACCGAGCCGAGAACTCCGGGGAAAGCAGGAACGTCTGGCCGCTCGTATACTGGGGGCGTTGGTTCTCCGGGCGCCGCTCGAACGCCCGCCTCCCGGCATCGGTGACCCGCCCGGCGCGGTCGAGTTCCGCGAACCGGTGACGGTTCGCTTCGCTCCACGCGCTCTCGGGGCGGCGGGGGGTGAAACGGTTCGCGTACCGGTCCTCGTCGATCCGTCGGACGGTGGTGTCGATCCATCCAAAGCAGAGGGCTTCGTCGACCGCCTCCGTGTAGACGACCCCGGTCCTTTCAGTGTGGGCCTTGTAGAACCCGATCCACAACTCCAGTGAGTCGGAGTGGTGGGCCTGGAACCACGCGCGCAGATCGTCGACCGAAGCGAAGAAGCGAGCCGGGACCGGCATCGCGGGGGTCACTTGTAGACCGAGAAGTGGACGTGGTTCTCGTCGTCGGTGATCAGGATGCACTCGCCTTCGCATTCGAACAGGCACGCTTCGCACACGATGCACTCCGGTCCGTTGACGGCGAGGGACTTCTCGCCACGGAACTGGAATTTTGCGCCGACGGCCGGGTCGTCCACGACGTCCGGAACTTGGTCGCGGGGACGAAGGTCGAAGACGTTCACCGGACAGACGTCTTTGCAGTGGGAACAGCCGGTGCACTTCGCGATGTCGATGTCAACCTGGACCATCGGCCGCCTTCTTGACCGCCGTGCAAGGCCGCCAATTATTAGGGTTTCTCCGTGGCCGGTCCGGCGGTCTTGGACGAGCGGCGCGAGTGTCGCCCCCGGCCGAGTTCCTTCTCCCCGACGAACGGGTTGGGTTCGAGGAAGCGCTGCCCTCCCATCTCCTGCCGGACCGCCTCGGGGATCTCGACCTGGCCGTCCTCCGTCTGGTAGTTCTCGAGGATGGCGATCACGAGCCGGGGGAGCGCCACTCCCGACCCGTTCAACGTGTGGAGGGGTTCGGGCTTGGACGACTGGTGTCGCCGCCAGCGGATGTTCGCTCGGACCGCCTGGTACGCTTCGAAGTTCGAGATCGAGCTGACCTCGAGCCACCTCTTGCTCCCCGGCGCCCAGAGCTCGAGGTCGTAGCACTTCGCGGCCTTTTCTCCGAGGTCCCCGGTGCAAAGGTCCATCGTCCGGAAGGGAAGGTCGAGCCGACGCAGGACCTCTTCCGCCTCGTTTCGCAGCTCCTCGAGCGCCTCGTAGGAGCTCTCGGGGGTGGTGAACTCGACGAGCTCGACCTTGTCGAACTGGTGGACGCGGGCAATCCCCCGGGTCTCGACCCCGTGGGACCCGGCCTCGCGACGGAAGCACGGAGTGTAGGCGACCAGCCGCAGAGGAAGGTCCTCCGCGAGCAGCACCTCGTCGCGGAAGAGGTTCGTTACCGGCACCTCGGCGGTCGGTATGAGCCAGAGCCCGTCCGGGCTCACCTCGTAGGAATCGTCGGCGAACTTCGGGAGCTGCCCCGTCCCGACCATCGAGTCCGTCCGAACGAGGATCGGGGGGGAGACCTCCACGTAGCCACGCGCGCGGTGGAGCTCCCGCATGAACCGGATGAGCGCATGCTCCAGCCGAGCGAGGTCGCCCCACAGGACGAAGAACCCCTCTCCCGCAACCTTCGCTCCCCGCTCCTCGTCCAGGAGGTTGAGTTCGTGGCCGACTTCAAAGTGGGGACGGGGAGCGTTCGGCGCTGCCCGCTTCGGCTCGTATCGCGCCACCTCGACGTTGTCGCTCGCGTCCTTCCCGCGAGGAACGCTCGCGTGGGGGGTCTGGGGAAGCAGGAGCAACCGCTCGCGGAGCTCCCCATCGAGCGCGCTCACCTTGGTTTCGAGGTCGCGGATCCGATCCCGGAGCTCGACCAGGCGGGCGCGGTCGTCGTTGCTCGGAGGAGTGGCGGACTTCGCGGCCTGGCTGAGGCGTTCGGTGGCCCGGTTCCGTTCGGCGCGAAGCCGGTTCGACTCCTCGCTGGCCGCGCGTCGTTCTTGGTCGAGGGAGAGGAGCCGGTCGACCTCCCCAGGGTCGCGTCCGCGAGCGACCAGTCCGGCCCGGATCGAATCCGCGGACTCCCGCACATACGAGATCGGGTACACGGCGCGGGCGCAACGTACGGCCGTGAAATAACCGTTCTCGGCACGCGGACGGCACCTTCCGGCCCCGTTTCCCCTCGAGCGCAATCTTTACCGGCAGGTACGACGTTCGGTTCTTCGGGGCTCCGGATGAGCGACATCCTGCTGGGGACCAGCGGATGGGACTATCCGGAATGGGTGGGGAAGGTCTACCCGCCGCGGGGAGCGAGCGATAAGCTCCGCTACTATGCCGGCCTCTTCCCCATCGTCGAAGTGAACTCGACGTTCTACCGCCTTCCCCCTCCTTCGGTGGCGGCGTCGTGGGTCAAGCGGACCCCCGCAGGATTCCGGTTCGCGGCGAAGTTCCCGCAAACGATCACGCACGACCTTCGGCTCGTTCGTACCGAGGAGGAGCTCGAGCGGTTCCTCGCGGTGCTGAAACCGATCCGGGACGCGGGGAAGTTTGCGGCGGCGCTCCTCCAGCTCCCGCCCTCGCTCCCGTTCGAGCCGACCACGGTTCGCCACTTCTACGAGACCTTGCCCCGCGACCTCCCGGTCGCGGTCGAATTCCGGGAGCGCTCCTGGATCGTTCCCGAGTCGATCGAGATGCTCCGGGAGTTCGGCCTCGCCTACGTGACGGTG
>DASPTO010000024.1:0-9205 GCA_035623375.1 Thermoplasmata archaeon | reverse complement strand
GAAACCCAGCCCTGGGTCCAGCACCTCGGGGTCGTCGTGACTCACTTCCTGCCTCTCGGAGGTCTATGAGCGCCTCCGGCGGTACCCGCATGCCCGCGACCACCTCCATGGCAACGGAACCTACCCAGCCGCCCCCCCACTCGGGGCTTCGGCACCTCCGCGCGACCGCGGTCTTCTTGATCCTGTCTGTCCTCATCGCGGGCGTCGCCTACCCCCTCCTCGTGACGGGCATCGCCGACGTGATCAACCCCGCCGGGGCCGCGGGCTCGCTCCTTCGGGACCCGAACGGCACGGTTATCGGCTCCTCCCTTATCGCTCAGAACACGAGCGCGCCCTACCTGTTCTGGAGCCGGCCGTCGCTCACGGACTACGACACCACGCTCGGGGCCGCGACGCCGCCCGGGCCGAGCGACCCCGCGCTTGGTCAGTTGATCAACGAGACGATCAACTACACCGGCCAGGCATGGAACTGGAACGTGAGCCGGAACGGCTCGCTCCCCTACTGGTTCCTCGCCCCGTCCGCGTCCTCGGTCGACCCTGACCTCGTTCCCGAGGCGGTCCTGATCCAAGTGCCCCGCGTCGCGGCCGCGACGAACCTGTCGATCGGCTGGCTGACGAGCTTCGTCAATGCCCACATCGTGAACCCGCCGATCCCGTACATCGGCGTAGCCTACGTGGACGTCCTCAAGCTCGACGTCGACCTGCTCCCCCACATCGGGAAGTGACGATGTATCGCCAGATCCTCGTTCCGGTCCAGCGTTCGTCCGAAGTCGAGCCGATGCTCCGGTTCGCCTCGATGCTGCTCGATGCGGACGGGGAGATCCGCGTCCTCCACGTCATTCCCACGACCACGCTCCCCGAGGTAACGAGGGAGTGGCGGGATTCGGTGAACATCGTCGTCCCCGCCCACGAGACCGGCGCCGCGCTCGACGTGCGCGTAGACCCCGAGGTCCGCGCATCCACCGACGTCCCGGGAGAGATCCTCGAGAGCGCGGAGTCCCACAACGTCGATGCGATCCTGCTCACACTCCGCGGCGACCGACGGAGCTCCCGCTTCTTCGTCGGCCACACCGCCACGGGGGTCCTTCAGCACGCCCGTGCGGACGTTCTCGTTCTCAACCGTCTCGCGCTCGCCGCGCCGCGAGTCCCCCGGATCCTCGTTCCGACGTTCCACGACCAGCCTGCCCCGAAGACGATGATGCTCGCCGAGGCGATCGCCGTTCGGAACCCGCCCGCTCCGGTCGTGGCGCTCACGCTTGGCTCGCGCGCCTCCCGGGCGACCGAGGGCTCTGGGGAACAGGAGGAGACCACCGCCCGCGGGATCCGAGTCCTCCACCATCTCTCGCTCTTTTCCGACGTCGCCCTCGGTCGGAGGCGGCGGCTTCCCGAAACCCTCCTCCAGGCGGCTCAGCGAGAGCGATACGGGCTCCTCCTGGTCGGGGAGGAGGAACACGCGGGCTCGGCCCTCCTCACCCGTCGGTTCCTCGAAGAGCTGTTCCGGGCCGCGCCGTGTCCCGTGCTCGCGTTCCGCGACTAGTCCGTCGGAAGGGCGTGAGATCGATGGGGGAGCTTGCCTTCGTGGGCCTCGGCCTCGACGACGAGCGTGGCGTTTCCGAGGCGGCACGGTCGATCCTGTCCTCCTCCGACGTCGTCTTCGCCGAGGAGTACACCTCCGTGGCCCCCCCGGGAACGCTGGAGCGGCTGGGTAAGCTCATCGGCAAGCCGATCGTTCGCCTCGACCGGCCCCTGCTCGAATCGGAAGGACCCATCCTCGCGGCCCTCTCGAACCATCCCCGGGTGGCGCTCGTGGTCGTAGGAGACCCGTTCGCGGCGACCACCCACGTCGCACTACGGTTGGCGGCCGAGAAGGCTGGTCATCGCTGGAGCTACTGCCCGAACGCGAGCATCCTCACCGCCGCGGCGGGGTTCCTCGGACTCATGCACTACCGATTCGGTCGGACGGTCTCCTTGCCGATCCCGACCGAAAGCTTCCAGCCGACCTCGCCGCTCGAGTGGATCGCGGCGAACCGCGCGCGCGACCTCCACACCCTGGTCCTCCTCGATTTGCGTCCCGAGGAGGGGCTGTTCCTCACCGCGACCCGAGCGCTCTCCCTCCTCCGTGAGCGCGACCCGATGGGCGGGTTCCTCCACGACTCGGACCGGTTGGCCGTGGTGGCGCGGGTCGGGCGTTCCGACGCGAACGCATGGGTCGGCTCGTTCGCGCGCTTACGCTCCCTGGACTTTGGCCCGCCGATGCACGCGCTCGTAGTGCTCGCTCCGACCCTCCACTTCGAAGAGGAGGCGGCGCTTCGACGCTACGAGGTTCCGGCCGAGGGATCCCGCGAGCATTTCCCGTAGGCTAGAGGGACCCCGCCGTGACGTTCGTGCCCGGCGGGAGGAGCGCTTCCGCGAACTGGCGGATCCGGAACGGTCGCAAGAGGAGAGCGTCCGGGTTCTGCGACGGTTCGTTCGGTGATACGGGAGGACGGGACGCCGGGGCGACCAAGATCACCCGGATCCCCGGAACTGCCTTCCGGGCCTGGCCGATCAGTGGACCCGCCGTCCCCTCCGCGAGGCTCGCGTCGATCACGAGGAGCGTGGGGCGATGGATCCCGACGAGACCCATCGCCTGAGTGACCCCTTCCGCCTCCCCGTCGACCCGGAAGTGGTGAAGGCGAAGGAGGCCGCGCAGGAGAACCCGCGTCTCCTCGTCACCTGCGACCACAATGGCGGTCGGCGTCGTTCGCACGTCGCCGTTCACAGCGATGGAGTCCGTGACGGTCCCGGTCCGCCCCGGAGTCACAAGTACCCAGCATCCTCGTCCTATTTCTGAGTGCCTCCCAAGAGGAGGTAGGGACGGGTTCACCGCGGAACCCGGAGGGATGGGGAATCAGGGGGAGGGTGGCGACCGGGATCCCCAGTTCGCCACTCCGGCGGCCTGGAGAAGGCGGTCGAGCGCCTCGTGGTACCGGTCGGGGGAGGCGTCCAGGAGTTCCCGCGCCCGGTCCCTAAGAGCTGCACCGAATTCCCGTTCCGTAGCCGAGAACTGCCACGAGTGGGCCGCGTCCCGCCCCAGGGCGGCTAGGAACGCATAGGCAAGACCGCGCTCCTTTCCCTCGCTGGGGAGGGACTGGAGGATCGTCCGTTCGGCCCCCGCGCCATGGTGGGTTCGGAACGACCGAGCGACCCGGTCGACCCAGGCTGCCTCCTGCGCTAGGCTCGCGTACCGCGGCAGGGTATCGAGAAGCTCTTTCTGTTCGCTCGACCGCTCGGCCCGTTTGAGCAGCTCGGCCACCCGCCCGGGCGAGCCGCGGGTCTCCTCGATGAGCCGACGCGCTTCGTGGGCGTCCGGCACGATCGTTCCGACGATCGTTTCCGCATGGTCGGCCCAGAGTCGTTCGAGCGCGCGACTGGCGCGGGGCTCGTCCACTTCGAACGGTCCGCTCCATCCAGTGAGGACCGCCTCGAGAGCCTTCCGCTCCCCCGAAGTCGGTTCGAGGGCGTCGAGGAACGCGGAGAGGTTGTCTCCGTAGCAAACGCCCCCCGCGATCAGCGTGGTCCGGTTCGAGCGACCGACCCGTGCGGCGACCTCGGAGGAATAGGCGTCGAGGAGCCCCGCGTCCGAGAGCTTTCCAAGCTCGTACTCGCGTCGGAGCGCCCGGGAGAGCGGGGGGAGAGATGCGTGAACGCACTCGGGGCCGCCGCGGCAACGGACGTTCCCGTCGGCCGAGACCGGGAATTCCACGGATGGGTCAGGACCGGCCGAGCCGTCCGAGACGCTCGAGAGAAGGTGCCGGTCGTCCTTCGCGCACTTCCGACAGACTCGAAAGGCGGTCCCGGCACCTGGCCAACCAACCTCGAGGAACGGGCGCGGTTCGTCAGCGTGCAGATGCACGCACTCGAACCGGTGGGCGGTCGGGTTCTCGATGAGGCGGTAGGGGAGCTCCGCGACCTTCTCGGCGCGGAACTCGGGAGGCGGCTCGGGCGAGGCGCCGGTACAGTAGAGCGTCTTTCGTGTCGCGAAAAAGTGGAGGCCCTTGCGCGCCCAGTCGAGGTAGCCGAGGAGGAGTCGGTCGGGCGAGTCGGACTGCTGGACCGCCACTTCGGCCTCTCGGTCGGTGCGGGCGAGCGCGGCGTAGGAGACCTCCCCCGTCGGGAGCGAGAACGGTACGACGACCGGCGGCTTGGGGTCTAGGTAGTAGTGGAGGAGGCCCGCATAGGAGCGGGCCAGCGAGTCCCCCCATCGAGAGAGCTTCTCGAGCCGACGCGCGTCGTCTCGCGCCTCCCGGACCTCCTCGAGCTCGGCCCGACGGCGCTCGAAGCGCTCGGGTGGACAGTTCGGCCCGAGGCGAGGAAGGAGGGAGTCGACCGAGCCCCGGAGCACCTTGGCCCGGGCTACTAGGTCGTGCTCTCGGACGCCGGATGCCTTGCGAGGTCGCGCCACCGAACGCCTCGGTCCCCGAGCGGGCGTCGATACTTATTCCCGGGGGGTCAGCGGTGGCACGCCTCGAGGAAGTGACGGAACATCTCCCGACCTCCCTCGGTGTGCTCGACCTCCGGATGGAACTGAAGACCCCAGATCGCGAGCGTCGGATGCGCCATCGCCTGCACCGGACACGCCGCGGAGTGGGCGAGCACCGTCCAGCCCGGTGGCGGGACCGTGACCTGGTCGTTGTGACTCGACCAGACGCGCAGGTGGGCCGGGAGTCCCCGGAAGACAGGATGGTCGGGGGAGTCCACCGTGAGCTCGACCGACCCGAACTCGGGCGCGGTCGCTCGCTCGACTCGCCCGCCGAAGTGCCGCGCCAAGAATTGGTGGCCGACGCAGATCGCTAGGACCGGAACCCGTCCCGAGTCGATCCACTCGCCGACCCGTCCGAGCGGAGCGTCCGTCCCTTCCATGCTCAGGGCACCTCCCGAGAGGACGACCCCGTCGGCGTCCATTTCCTCGAAGCTCACCGTGTTCGGAAGGATCCGAGTCTCCGCTCCGAGGTCCCGGAGCACCCGCCACTCCCGGTGCGTCCACTGGCCGCCGTTGTCGAGCACCGGGACCTTCATGGGGTCTCTCCGCCCGGTCCCCGGGACGGCGGACGCGCGGGGCCGTTCGAGCGTTCGCCACGGAGTTCGTTGAGGTCCCTCTTGATCTCCTGAACGTCGGAACGCATCCTCAGCATCTCCTCCTCGAACGGAGTGAATCCGGTCGGGTTGAGGATGCGGTGCGAGAGGAAAACTCCGATGAAGATCGCCCTGACGAGGGCGACGAGCGTGGTGAAGATCAGGGCGATTACGAACGCAAGAGGGTCGGCGATCGCGTTCTGGATCGGGACCGTGAACACGCGGGTGATCTCGGCAATCTCGACCAGGAGGAGGATGAAGATGAGAACGACCCAGAGGATCAGAGCGATCCGACTGGCCCTCATGGAGAGCTCCCAGAACCGGCGGAGTGGAGAAGGATCACGTCCGGGAGGCTATCGTTCGAGACCGTAAGGGGAGACTCCACGGCTACCCCCGAGGTTCCGGACTGGGAATACAGGACTTCACTTCCGGTCGGGGTGGTCGAAGCCACATAAAAGGCGAACAGACCGACGTACCAAGCGGTCCCTTCGGGACTCACGTAGTGGACGGTGATGTTGAGGGCGACGGGGTTCTCCGTAGTGGCGAAGATCACCGAGAGCACCTCACTGCCATTGTGCCAGCTAGTCCAGTTCAGCTTCCCGAACGGTGCCGTCGTCATTCCGGTCCAATTGAACTCGGTCGCGACGCCGACGGTGATCGAGCTGTACCGGATCGTCTCCCCGAGCGCCCACACGTAGAAGTGAATCGAAGCATTGCTCGTGGTCTTGTCCACGACAAGCTCGGCCTGGGTAAGGATTCCCGGGGTCGGCTGCCGCGTGTTCGACACGAGCTGCGGCGTGAAGATGATGAGGACGATGAGGAGGACCGCGATCCCGAGAAGGGGCCAGGGCGCATAGGTACCGAGCCGCCCCGGAGGACGGCGAAGGGGCGGTGAGGAGGGTTCCGGTTCGTCGGTCATGACGACCCCGACCTCCATCCTTGGTAGAGACGATGAGCTACCCCGAGGTGGTCGAGCACCTTTCCCGCAAGGTAATCGGTCATCTCGTCGATCGATTTCGGGCGGAGATAGTAGGGTGGCGAGGCCACGAGCACGACCGCTCCGAGCTCGCTCAAGGCCGCGAGGTGGCGGAGCGTGATGGAGGAGAGAGGCGTCTCCCGAGGAACGACGATGAGGCGCCGTCGCTCCTTCACGTGGACGGCCGCGGCGCGGGTGAGGAGCGTGTCGGCGAGGCCGAGTGCGATCTTCGCGGCCGTGTTCGTCGAGCAGGGGACGACGACCATTCCACGGGTAGGGACCGAACCGCTCGCGATTGGAGCCGCGAGGTCACTGTCGGCATAGTACTCGGTCACCAGAGGCCGGAGAGCCTCCGCATCGAGCCCGCACTCCTCCCGAAGCACGGTCCGAGCACCTTCCGAAATCACGAGCGAGACCCGCGCGTGCGCGTCGGCGAGCGCCCTCAGCACGCGGAGGGCGATCGGGGCCCCGCTCGCCCCGGATACCCCCACGACGATCGGCGGCTCCTCCATGGTGTCGGGTCCCTGCAGTTAAGAGATTCCAACGAATCGGTTCCGCGCATAAGACGGTTCGTGAGGCAGGGGCATTGACACATCGAGCGGCGATCGTTGGCGCGGGACACACTCCCTTTGGTTCGCTGGACTCGGGGCCCCGGGCGCTCGTTCGCTCGGCCGTCCGGGGGGCGTTCGCCTCGGTGGACCGGGGGGCAGAACGGCGGGACGTCCACGAGGCGTTTCTGGCGACCCTCGGCTTCGGCGGTCACCAGATCGGGAACGCTGCGGCAGCCCTTGCCGAAGAGGCCGGCCTGGTGGGCGTTCCGGTGACCCGGGTAGAGAACGCCTGCGCCTCCGGAGCGTTCGCGCTTCGGTCGGCGGTCGCATCGCTTTCCTCCGGTGTGTCCCCGCTCGTCCTCGTGACCGGCGTCGAGAAGATGACCGACGTCACAAACGCTCGCCGACGCTACTGGCTCGGCGTCTCGGGCGACACGGAATGGGAGCGGTCGGCCGGTCTCACCTTTGCCGGAGTCTACGCACTCATCGCGTCCCGGTACTTCGCGGAGCACGGAGACGCCTCCGAAGCTCTCGCGGAGGTCGCCTCCAAGAACCACGAGAACGGGGCTCTCAACCCGAACGCGCACTTTCATCGGAAGGTGACCCGTGAGGAGGTGCGCGCGGCCCCTCGGGTCGCACGGCCCCTCGGTCTCTTCGATTGCTGCCCCGTGAGCGACGGGGCCGCGGCGCTCCTTTTGACCACCCCCGAGCTCGCGCACCGGTTCACCGACACACCCGTTTACGTGGACGCGACCGGAGCCGGCACCGACTTCCTCGCAGTCCAAGAGCGTCCCGAGCTGACCCGATTCCGAGCGACCCACCTCGCCGCTCACGAGGCGTTCCGCTCGGCCGGCTGGAATCGTTCCGACGTCTCTCTCCTCGAGGTCCACGACTGCTTCACGATCGCCGAGCTTCTCGCCCTCGAAGACCTTGGGTTCGTGGGGCCGGGCGAGGCGGCGGCGCTCACGCTCTCGGGCGCGACCCGACGGGACGGGCGCCTCCCCGTGAACCCGGACGGCGGCCTGAAGGCGAAGGGGCACCCGATCGGGGCGACCGGTGTGAGTCAGGTCTACGAGGTCTTCCTCCAGCTCCGAGGTCAGGCAGGTCAGCGCCAAGTGGCACATGCAGAACACGCGCTCGCGCACAATGTCGGTGGGGCGGGAGCGACTGCCGCGGTTTCGCTGTTTTCGGTGGGGTGAGGTCGGTGCGTAGGGTCGTCCGGGTCGCAGCGTACTTCCCGGCCCAAAGCTCGGACGGTCGGCCGGTAGCCGCCCGGGATGAAGATGCCTTCACGCTCGCCGCAACTGCGGCCGAGCGCGCCTGGAGCGGCCGTCGCGAAGAGCCGGGTCCCGTCCTCGTCCATGCTCTCGGGGATTTCCCCGAGGTCGTCGAGTGGGGGTTCTCGGCCTTGCTCGGTCGAGAGACGGTGGTGTCTCGCGCCCCCGGCTCCGCTGTCCAACTCGCGAAGACGCTCGAAGAGCTTGAGAAGGGGGAAGGCGGTCCGGCGATCCTCGTGACGGCGGAGTTTCCCGAGCGGGCGCCGTCGATGCCACCTACGAAATCGAGTTCCTCGGGCGCCGGGGCGGTGGCGTATCTCCTCGCGCCCACCGAGGAGGCTCGACCGTTCCATCTCGGGAAACCCACCGCGGGTCGTACCGCGCTCTCGGCCACGCTCCACCTCGTCGGCTCCGGAGATGCCGGAGCTTCGGGAACTGTCTTCGTCGGCGACTGGGATCGCCCGCCCGAGTCGGGGGGCTCGGGCGAACTGAAAGCGTTGGGCTCCGAGGAGGCCGAGGACCTTCACCGGGTGTCCGAGGGTGCGTACATCCCCCGCGCGCGGTACCTCGAGAACCTCCCCAGCCGTTGGCGGTTCCTAGCCGAGACGTGCGAGGCCTGCCATCGTACGACGTTTCCATCCCGTCGGGTCTGTCGACACTGCGGCCGCGCGGACGCCCTGACTCCCGTCGAGCTCCCGTACGACGGCGGACGGGTCGTGGCGGTCACGACCGTGAGCGCGGGGGGTCAACCGACGGAGTTCGACGCTCAGGTCGCTGCATCGGGGCCCTACGACGTCGCCCTGGTCGAACTCGCCCGCGGGATGCGTGTCACCCTCCAGGTGACCGACTCCACCCCCGGGAAGCTCCGAGTGGGGGACCACGTCAACACGTTCCTCCGTCGACTCTACCCGATGGAGGGGGAATGGCGGTACGGTCGAAAGGCCGTGCCGATCTCGACCGGCGGCTCGACCTCGCGCCCGGGCGGTGTGCCCTAGCGGTCGGTCGTGCGAGGGGCCCACTTCTCTCCGACCCAGCTCTCGTAGACCCGACGGGCGAGCTCGGAGGGAGATTCCATTGGAGTGAAGACGTACTTCGAGGGCGGCTTCACACCGGTAACCAGCCGGAGCCGCCCCAGGAATCCACGACGGAAGATCGTGAGCTCCGCCGTCGAGCCGGGAGGATACCGCTCGAGGGTCTTCTCGAGGTTCGAGAACGTGACCTTGACGCCGTCGATCGCGAGGAGCTCGTCCCCCGGCGTCAACCCGGCCGAGTACGCCGGTCGACCG
>DASPTO010000023.1:0-2150 GCA_035623375.1 Thermoplasmata archaeon | reverse complement strand
CCACTACGCACTCCGCCGTGAGGGGATCGAGACCCCGCTCCGCCGAGAGGAAGAGGAGGAAGAGCGGGAGGAGGAAGAGGCGGAGCCGACCGAATCTCCTCCACGGAGATGGCCCTTCCACTGGCGGCGGAAGCGACCCGAGGACGAGGAAGAGGAGGACGAAGAAGCGACGGCACCACGGCGGCGGAGCCGGCGCCCCCCTTCCCACACCTCGACGCGTCGGGGTCGCCCGGTGCCCCACGTCCGTCGGGCCGAGAAGCCCAAGAAGCGGCATCCGTCGGACGACGACGAGCTCTAATCCGGAGATTCCCGCCGGCGCGTCGGCTCGTCCGGTCCGCACCCACAGACCCGCGGTCGCTCGGGGAGACGCGGCCGCCGCGCAATCTTATAGTCCTATCCGGGGTCCTGCGTACGGGACCCGAAATGCACGTCATCGGCGGGACGGCCTCCACGGCGCTCGCGGAGCGGATTTCGCGAGAACTCGGAAACGCCCCGTTCGGAATCCCGTTCACGAAGCGATTCCCGGACGACGAGATGTACGTGCGCGTCGGGGGCCGACTCGAGGGCGAGGACGTGGTCATCGTCCAGTCGACACGGACCGACAGCGACTTTCTCGAACTGATCCTGCTCGAGGACGCGGTCCGCGAGGCCGGGGCGCGACGGACGTTCGTGGTCGTGCCGTACTTCGGATACGCCCGACAAGACCGCAGGTTCTTCCCGGGGGAGCCGGTGAGCGCCCGCGCCCTCTGCCGACACGTCGAGCTGGATGCCGACGCGGTGGTCACGGTCGACCTGCATTCCTCCCAGACCTTGACGCAGTTCACGAAACCGGCCTTCGAAGCGAGCGGGATTCCGGCGATCGCCCGTCTCCTTCGGGAGCGGCCGCTCGACGTGCTCGTCTCGCCCGACAAGGGAGGTGTCGACCGGGTCCGGCGGATGGCGCAGCTGCTCGATAAGCCGTGGTTTGCGCTGGAGAAGCGACGCATCGACAGTGAGCACGTAGAACTTTCCTTGCCGCCGACGCTGCCCGTACCGGTGGAGGGGACGCACGCCGCCCTCGTCGACGACGTCATCTCGACCGGCGGCACGATCGTCGAGGCTGCGAAACTCCTCAAGAAGAAGGGAGCGATCGGGATCAGCGCCGCGTGCACTCACGGCCTTTTCCTCAAGGACGCGTTCGAACGGATCAAGGCCGTCGTGGGAGACGTCTACTCCACCGACACGCTGGGAAACCCCGCCGAGAAGGCGTCCGTCGCGCCGGACATCGCGCAGATCCTCGAGCGCCTCGTCGCGGGCTGACCGAGGGGAGAAGGGCGTGGACGAGCCCCTGCCGGCCCGGGGAGCTCGCCTCGACGAGCTTGTCGAGATCGTGCACCAAGTTCGCCGAGCGCTCCTCGCCCGGGACGAGTCGCCGGCCGGGGACTGGGTCGACCAGACCGCGGAGGGGCTCCGCTCGGGGAAGACGCGAGGGTGGTACTATCCACCGGGTCACGGCTCGGCGGTCGGCTTCTACACGACGAGCGGAGGAGAGGCGTACGGCCACGTCCACGCAGCCGAGGAGGAAGGCGCCACCGACCGAGCCGAACGGCTGACGGGCTCGTTGGTCGACGACCTCCCAGCCTCCGTCCGTTCGGTCAACATCGGGTTCACCGGCCTCTCACCCGCCCATGAGCTCGAGCTCCTGGAGCGACTCTCCACCCGCCCGGGATCGACCGTGATCGAACGATTGGCGATGGAGCGGTCGCTCGGCTCCGAAGACGGGCGGCCTCCCGGACCCGTGCCGAACCACCTCGCGCTCGTGCCGATCCGGTCCGTGACGGTCGAAGCGCTCGCCGACCTCGACTTCCGGGCGGTCCGTGGCACCGTCGACGCGCTCCTGATCGGTGAGCGGGCGGAGGAGTACCGTCGCGTGACGGCGGCGTTGCTCGAGGGTAGCCTCGGGCGGTTCCTCGACGAAGCGTCGACCGCGCTCTACCAGCCCGACCCTCCGAAGCTCGTCGGGGCGATCCTCTCCGCCGAGCGGAGTCCTCGGAAGGGGATCTTCGTGAGCTTCATGGTCGACCCTGAGTTCCGTCGACGCGGCTACGGCCGGTTCCTCTTCCGATGGGGACTCCGCGCTCTCTGGGCCCTAGGATACGAGCGGGTCCACC
>DASPTO010000022.1:0-3846 GCA_035623375.1 Thermoplasmata archaeon | reverse complement strand
CCCTAGTGCGAGAGGTCGTCCCGGGCCCTCAGTCGTCGAACTCGTTCGACCGCTGCCCGATTGTCCTCGAAGTGGAGACGGCGTTCCGCTTCCTCCACCGGCACCCATTCCGCCTCCTCGTGTTCGGGACTGAGACGCGGGCGGAACGAACGCGGGACCTGGACCGCGAACGCATGCAACCGCCATACCTCGCCGTTGTCCGCGCGAAACGGCACGCGCCAGTCGAGGTCGACGAGCTCGGCCGAACCGACCCGGAGGCCGGTCTCTTCCTCGAGCTCCCGGCAGAGCGCCGACCGAAAGTCGCGGTCCGTTGGCTCCACCTTCCCGCTCACGGGCACCCAGTACCGGCCCCGGGAAGGCGGACGTCGGAAGAGGAGGAGCTCGAGCGGCGGGTCCGCGAAGATGTACCCCTCGACGCACTCCTTCGAGACCGGTCCGAGGTCGTCCGTCACGAACGGGACCGGGAGAGGATGAGGAGGATCGCCTCGGCGGGAGCCCCCTTCGACTGGAAGAGCGCTTCGACCGCCTCCTCGCGGGAAACGTTGGCCTGCTCCATGACGAGGCGGACGTCCTCTTCCGGAGGCCCGGTGGGAGCGGCGGGGGCAGAGGCCGGGGCGGCCGCCGTCGGAGCCACACCCCCGGGCGAGCGGGGTCGGATGTCGGGTCGTCCGACGACCTGGTACGTCCGTACTCCCTGGACGGTCAGGATCGTGACTTCCGGCGCCGTGAAGACGTGCTCCTTCGTCTTCGTCCGCACGACGACCTCCTCGACGTCCCGGACCTCTTCGGTGGTCATTCCCATCCGACGCATCATCTGCTCGATCTGACGGGAGTTCCGGGGCCCGCCGGGGATCATCGGTCCACCTCGCTACCGCTCGTCATTGCCCGAGACCGCCCGTAGCTTGGCCTCGAGGTCCGGGTCCTCGAACGTCGCCTCCTCCGCTTCGGGAGGAAGGCCCTGCCGCCGACCGCGACCGCGGGCCGGCTCGCTGACCCGGCGCGTCTGAGCGGTTAGGTCGTCGAGCAAGCCGACGACCCCTGCCATCAGGTTCCAGCCGGTGTGAGAGGCGTAGAAGATCCGGCCCTGCTCGGTGAAGAGCCGGGCCTCGACCGTGAGGTCGTTCGTCCGGTGCGTTCCCTGAGGAGCGAAATGGAGCGTGAGCAACGTCGGTCGGACGTAGCGCGCGACCCGTCGGAGCCCCTTCGCCACCCCTCCGTCGATCTCTGCGAGCAAGCCGGGGTCGACCGACCCGCGAAGGCCCGTGATCTCGACGTAGACGTTTTCGATCCCGCCGCGAGCGCTCCCCGGACGGGCCCGGGAGACGACGATGCTCAGAAGGTCCGCCTGGCCGACAATGCGGGTCGGTCGTCCGTCCTCGATCACGAAGACGCTCGACACCTTCTCCCGGGTCATGATGCGTGCCGCTTCGATGGCGGGGGCGCCGAGCGGGACCGTGACCGCCGGAGTGTGCATGATCGACCCGATCGTGACGTCCAGCGGGGAACCCGCGACGCGGATCTCGCGCTTCCCGCCGACACTGGGACGCCAGAGAGCCTCGACGAAGTCGGTCACGCCGACCGAGCCCACCACGCGACCCTTGCGGTCCACGACCGGGAGGGGATGTTCCTCCATCAGACGGAGCTGCCCGGGGAGACTCCGGCACGAGTCTCCCTCATGGAGGACCGCGCCCGTGGAGCGGGCGATCTGCTCGACCGTCGGGCCCTCGGCCGACCGGAACGCGGGCAGGGTGGGCATCGCGCGGATGATGTCGGTCCGGCTGATGACTCCCAGGAGCTCTCCCCGGTGACCGACGACGGGGACCCCCCGCAGCCCCGATGCGAGCAATTGTTCCGCGACCTCCCAGAACGACGTGGTGGGGAGAATGAGGGGCGGGAGGACGACGAGGTGTTCGACCTTCGTTCCGACCAACCGACGGTTTCGCCGTGCGATCGATTCGAGAGTCACGATCCCGATGGGGCGGCTGTTCCGGAGAACTGGGATCTCGTGGATCCGCTGGGACCTCATGAGACCGAGCGCCTTCGAGACCGGTGCGTCGTACGGCAACGTCACCGGCTGCGTCGTCATGAGGTCGCTCGCGCTCGGCCAACCGGTGGGCATAGGTGGGGGGGCACCTAGAGGGAGGTTTTTGAAGCCTGCGGGTTAAGTCGAAACGGCGTTATCGAAGGTCGCGGGCCATCTGGTAGCCATTCTCTCCATCCGAATAGTACGACCGCAGGAGGTCTACGACGGAGAACTGATAGCGGGTATAGAATCGAATCGCCGTCGCGTTCGAGACGCGAACCTCGAGGGTGACACGGCGGAAATGTCGTTCGCGACACCGCTCGAGGAACGTCGTCATGAGAAGGGTTCCGATCCCCTGCGCGCGCTGGTTGCGGTCGACCGCGAACATCAACACCCGCGCCTCGCCCTCGACCTGATGCACCCCGAGCAGAAACCCGACCGGGACATCGGAGGAGTCCGCCGCGACCAGGAAGCCACTCGGCCATTCCGTGGAGAGGGAGCTGTAAAGCGACGGGTCGTAGTGCTCGTGCAGCGCCTCCGCGACGATCGCGCCGACGAAGGGAAGGTCGTTCGGCCGGAACTCCCGGAGAGTCACGGGAGGCCGCGTGTCGGGTGTCGGGGTCGTCGGGGGCCCCACCGCCGAATCAGCGATACATCTCACCCGGACCCTCGGTCTCGGTCGACCGCATGCTCGCCATCGACTCTCGGGTCTGCTGGAGGGTCTTTCGGACTTCTGACTCGATCTGACGGGCCTTGTCCCGGAGCGGCTTTGTGTCGAGCACCAGAAGAGGGACCAGGGGGTTGATCGTCTCGATTACCTTCGCCGCGGCCCGGGCGTCCGGGTAGTCCTTGTGCGCCTGCGCGACCAGGCAGAGAACGGGCGTCGTGCGAGCGATCGCCCCCAGGAGGAGTCCCCCCGAGAGGCCGGTGACGACCCCGCTCGCCGCGTCGAAGCGATACTTCTCGAGAAGCGGAGCTGCCGCCCGGTTCGCCATCGCCACGACGCGCGCATCCCCGTGCGCCTCCCCCTCGATCGGCTGTCCCTCGACCGCGACGATGAGCTGGATCCCCTTCCCCTCGGCCCAGTCGAGAAGGGCGCTGCCAATCGTGTTCAGCATCGAGGGGGGGGGCTGGATGTCCGAGAGGACCACGAGGAGCTGGTCGCACGAACGGTCGACGCCGCACACGAGCTTGCTCGCGAAGAAGCGGACGGGGGCGCTCACGACCCCCTCCTCCATGATCACGGTCGGTGGGAACTCGTCGCTGATCATGTAGGCGACCTGTGTCATATCGAGCGAGTGGACGAGATACGAGGCGGCTACCGAGCCGACCAGGCCATGCGTCGGGAACCCGACGACCATCATTGCGCCGGTGAGCGGTTCTTCTCGCGTGTCCACGATGCGGACGTCCGAAGCGCCCATTCGTCCTGCCCCGAGCGGCGGTGCGCGACCGGCCCACCCCATCGCCGCTTATGCGGCTTTGGCTGAGGACTCTGCAGGCCGTCGGGCTTTTAAACCGGGCGTGCGCATGATAACTGCGCTTCAACCATGAAGGTCCTGGTAACTGGCATCGATGGATACTCCGGCTGGCCGCTCGCCCTCCACCTCCTGTCCCGGGGACACGAGGTCGTCGGCATCGACAACTTCGTGACCCGAAGGCGTGTCAAGGAGGTGGGATCCTGGTCCGCCACACCGATTCCGTCCTTCCCGAACCGCCAGAAGGCAGTCCGGGAGGTCCTCGGGAAGGAGATCGGCTTCTACCGGGGCGACCTCACCAACTATCAGTTCGTCCACGAGGTCCTCGACCGCGAGAAGCCCGACTCC
>DASPTO010000021.1:0-2259 GCA_035623375.1 Thermoplasmata archaeon | reverse complement strand
CGACCCCCTCGCGGAACGCCTCGCGGGCGCGGTCCCGAAGGATGTCCTGAAGCTGCATCGCGTCGTAGGGCGGGAAGAGGACCTTCTCTTCGTTGAGCCGGCTGCGGACGCGGGCGTCGATGTGATTCGTGAACTTGAGGTCGTTCGAGATTCCGATGATCGCGAGGCGCGCGGTCTCGAGCTCGGTGTTGATCTGGCTGAGCGTGTAGAGGATGTTGTCACCGCTGCGCGCGACCAGCCGGTCGATCTCGTCGAGGACGAGGAGGAGGATGCCGCCGCGCGTGTCCATCAGTCGGCGCATCCCGCTCTGAACGCGGTCGAGGGACCAGCCCGTAGGGATCCGGTCCGCCTCGCTCTTCGCGAGGCCGTTCGCGATCGTCTGGAGGAGGCTGTAGGGCGTATCGATGTTGCCGCAGTTGAGCGTGACGAACGTGACCCCACTCGAGAGGTCGGTCCGGCGCTGGATGTCCTGACGGATCTGAGCGACCACCGCCGTCTTCCCGGTCCCGATCTTCCCGTAGATCAGGATGTTGGAGGGGAGGTCTCCGCGCAACGCCGGCGCGAGGATCTCGGCAACGCGTCGGATCTGCTCCTCGCGGTGAGGAAGACGGCTCGGGACGTACGAGTCCCGGAGGATCTCGCGGCTTCCCCGGAACAACTCGCTCTTCGAGGTGAGGATTGCGTCGAGGATGCCCCCGGCGGAAGGCGGTGGGTTCCCGGGCGCGGACGATGCGGCTCCTGGCACCGGAGCGGCCGCACCGTTCGCGCCCGGGTGGCGGTCACCGATCGGCGTGACCGCCGGGTTCGTGGCTTGGGCGTTCTGGGGAGGTTCCGCCGCGTCGAGCGGCCGGTCCTCGGTAGATGGTGGCACCGTCGAAACCTACCCGGGCCTCGGGCGGGCGATGCGAGGTGCGCGGGCCATAAGTACCTTTTGCCGAAACCAAGCTGCGCGAGCGCGTCGACCGCGTCGAAAAACGTCGAACGGGCCCGGACGGGCAGTTTCGCTGGACCGAAGCCATTTGAAGGGGTGCCGCTGTCGCCCCGGCGATGTCGGAGTACGCCTCGGGTGAACATTCCGCCAATGCGACCTCCTCGAACGGTGTGTCGCTGCCGTTCCTCGTCCTCTCCGCGCTCCTGATCGGGCTCGGGTTGTTCGGAACTGCGTATTGGCTCGTGACGTTCAACTGGCTCTACTTCGCGTCGCTCCTTCCCCTCGTCCTCGGTGCGTACATGCTCTTTACCCGGGGGACGGGTCCGGACCAGGCCTGAGCGGGAGGAGTCCCCGATGGCGCCCGCGCCAACTTCTTCGGGCCCGGTCGTCCTCGTGAAACTCGGCGGTAGCATCATCACCCGGAAGAACGAGGTCGAGAAGATCCGCCCGAAGCTGCTCACGCGGCTCGCGAGGGAGGTCGCCGAGGTCCGGGATCGGCGGGTCGTGCTCCTCCACGGCGCTGGATCGTTCGGCCATCCCGGCGCGAAGAGGTTCGGGCTTGCCCGCGCCCCCCCTCCTGGTTCGTCCTTGGTTGAGCGGACCCGCGGGGCCGCCATCGTCGCAACGGAGGTCCGTCGACTTCACCTCGCGGTCCTTCGGGAGCTCGTGCGGGCGGGTGCCTCTCCGGCGTCCGTCCCGTTCGCCACTCACGCGCGGAACCGCGCGGGGGAGCTCGTCTACCTCGACCCCACGCCCATCCTGAAAGCCCTCGACGCGGGATTCCTCCCGGTCTCCTTCGGAGATGTTGTGCCGGACGAAGCATGGGGTAGCTCGATCCTGAGCGCCGACACGATCGCGCTCGCCCTCGTACCGGCGCTCGAGCCCGAGCGAGTGGTCTTCGTGAGCGATGTCGAGGGGGTCCTCGAGGGACCGCTTGGCCGTCGTCGCACGGTCGTTCGGGACGTGACCCCAAAGGTCGTCGCGTCGCTTGCGCCCGTAGACGGCGCGATGGACGTGACCGGCGGGATCCGGGGAAAGGCGACCGTGATCCTCGCCATCGCCGCCGCCGGCGCGGACGCAGGTCTTATTAGCGGACTCTCGGATGGCGCCGTCTCGCGTGCGATTCGGGGAGCAACGGAGTACGGGAGCTGGGCTCGTGCCAGATCCACCTGACCCGTCGACATCGGGGGGAATCGATTGAGCCACCGAAAGGCCGAGCATGTGAAGGTCGTCCTCGGAAAGGACGTCGAGGGCCGGTATCGGTACTGGAATGATGTCCAGCTCGTCCACCGCGCGCTCCCGGAGATCAATTTCGACGAGATCAACAC
>DASPTO010000020.1:0-4162 GCA_035623375.1 Thermoplasmata archaeon | reverse complement strand
GGGACCGCCTCCTCCGAACGGTCGACCACCCGGAACTCCCCGAGCCCGAGGTAGCGGGCGAGAGCGTCGGCGCTCGTCCGAAGCTCGGTAGCGAGGGGGTCTTTCGCGGTCACGATCGCCACCCGGGTCGCTCCCGGAACCGCTGGTTCGGCTCGAAGCCGTCGCTCGAGACGGTAGACGAGCCAGAACGCGTCGGAAGAGAGGGGAGGAATGCCCGAGCGGCTCGCGTCCGATCCCGCCGGTAGTTCGGCGTACATCTCCCCCAACGACCACGGGACCGGCACGACTCGCTCGGGAAGGGTGTCGACGAACGTGACCATTCCCGGAAGGATCCGAACGGGGTATCCGTTGATCACCACGCTGAGCTCCTCCGGGCTCCCCGGCGCGCGCCGAGGAGGCATATGCTGAAGCAGATGGACGATCTGGGACGCCTGGGTCGGGTAGACCTTCTGGATCTCGGACTCGGCCGGCTTCATCAGGCGCTGTCGCCCTCTCCACGGTTCGCGTGGCGAACCAACCTCGAGACGGGTCGCCCGGGTGAGGCGAGCCAGGGTCTCCTTCTCGCCTCGCAGGCGGTCCCCCACATCGTCCGCCGCTGCCGTCAGGACAAGGGATGGGATCGGAGTGGTCCGAGCGATTCCGTAGGACCGACGGAACCGTTGAACGCTCCGCATGACAGCGCGCCACCGGCTCCACGCCGCGACGAGGTCATCGTTCAGGAGCGATCGGTCGAGGCCGGCCAGCGGCTGCTCGAAGAGACTCGTACGGTCGGCGGAAAGGGAGCGATGGACTGACTCCGAGGTGAACGGGGCGATTGCGGCAAGGGTCTCCGAGGCGCCCCGGAGGACGTGAAAGAGCGTCCGCAAGGCGCCCCGTTTCGTGGACGCACTTCCGGTGAGCGAGAGGCGCGGCTCGACGATCTCCCGGTATTCGGCGAGGTCATTATCGAGGAAGTGCGTGATTCGTCGGTACGCTAGGCCCGAGGCACTCTGGTCATAGTGGGAGAGCGCAAGGACCCGAGCACGCTCCCAGCAAGCGACGATCGCTCGGTCCTCGAGCTCGAGTTCTTCGAGCGAGCCTCCCAGGGGGCGGGCGAAGGTCGCGACCATCGCAGGGTCGCACCGCGCAAGCACGTCTCCCGCGAGCGACCACAGTCGCCGCAGCCGCTCTCCTTCGCGGCGACACTGGTCGGAGAACCGACGCACGGTCGATTCGAAGACCGTGCAACGGACCATCGCGCAGCGGACCGCGTCCGCGCCGTACGCGGTGACCAGGTCGGCTACCTCGGGGACGGTTACGGTCGGAGCGACCGAGAGGTCGAGGTCCCCGACCGTGCCCTCCACTCCCGACGACGCGACCAGATTGTGGAGGAGCGCCGGCACTCGGCGGCGATGTCCGAGGTAGAAGTGGACCGAGTCCCCCTCCGGGAAGGGGTCGAGGCGCGCCCACGACACGACCGCAGACTCGAACGACGAGAGGAGCTTTCGCCGGACTGGAACCCGCTGCCCACCGCACGGACAATGCGTGTCTCCGTCGGGCCGGTCGAGACGCTCGCATCGAGCACATTCGAGCAGCGTGACCGCCGATGCCGCATCGCTGGGCACCGCCTCGCTGACGGGCCATGGGGCGACTTCGCCGGGGCCCGGAAACGCTTCCTTCGGCAGAAGGCGGCCGAAAGCTGCGCGTCGTTCCGGCGGTAGCCGGGACGGCTCGAAGCACCACGTCCGAGCCGGTGTCCAGAGGAGGGCAGTTCCGCAGAGAGCGCAGTACGGCACTCCCCGCTTGACCCGGAGCCGAGCGAGAAGAGCTCCCGCCTCGGAGAGGTCGCGAAGGACGAACTCGTCCGCCGTCTCGAGGTCGAGGCCGGCGTATTTGTGCATCAGGGTGAAGTCAAGACGCCCCCGGGGAGTGAGAAGCGGCCAGCCGGACACTCCGAGACGGTCCGCGATCCGAGCGTCCGTCGGCCCGTGTCCCGGGACGAGGGGAACGATCCCGGTGCCGCTGTCCCCCACGTCGGCCGCCCCGAGGATCGTGCCTGCCGGCGGAGCGAGGTCTCCTCCCATCGGGAATTCATGGCGGAGAGGGTAGGTATACGGAATCCCCTCAAAGTCGCGCCCCGGGTGCTCCTCGACTACTTCGAGAGTCGAGTCCGGAATCCACCTTCGAAGGCGCTCGAGGGCAGTCGCAGAGCAGAGGATCAACTCCCGATCCTCGCGACGACGGTAGCCGGCGATCACGTATCGAGCGGTGGGATTCACGAGGAGCGCGCTCGCTCCGAGCAGCTTCCACGGAGCGTCGACCCAGACGAGCGCATGGACCGTCAGCTCCTTGAAGCGAATTGGGAACCGAATTAGGTAGGTATCGCCCTCTTTCTCGTCGTAGACGATTCGCTCCGGACTCCGAAGGGCGCCGCAGGTCGGGCAGACGCGGAACGATTCGTCCCGAGTGAGGAGGATCCCCTTCGCCGCCAGCCGAGAAACGATCGCTTGGACGCCGGGAACTCGGTCCGCAGAATCCCAAGGAGACTTCCCGTCACCTCCGGTCCAGACGCCGAGGGCTACCAGGAGTGGCGGCACGGTAGACGGGGCGTCCGATGCCGCCGATTCGACGCGACGGAGCGTTCCCTGGGCCCTCCGTCCAGCAAGCGAGAGGTATCGGGCGTCGACGTCCGCTTCGACCGCCCGTTGCGCAACCTGAGATGCGTAATCGGCCGGTGACCAGAACCCCTCGATCTGGCGGACGATCGGGCCGTTCGGCGGACCCAGCACTCCCCCCGCCGCCGGAAGTCGACGTGCTCGCCAAAGCGCAGCGACCTCCGCCTCGATCGAATGAGGATTGTGGTCGACCGCACCGGGAGTCATGGATGGGTAGGCGTCCGCATCATCTCGATGATGGCGTGCGGGAATAAACCCTCCTTTGGACGGACTCTCGAAAGGGTGCCTCAACCGGGGCAACTCTTATCCCGTCCGGATTCTGCCCGCCATTCGAGGAGAGACGCGATGGCCTGGACCCAGCAGGAAGTCCGCGAGCTCAAGGAGGGGCGGTACATGCTCATCGACGAAGAGCCATGCCGGATCCTGAGCATTCAGACCTCCAAACCGGGGAAGCACGGAGAAGCCAAGGCGAGGATTGACGCGGTCGGGCTCTTCGACGGCTCGAAGCGAAGTGTCGTTTTCCCAGTAAAACACAAGGTCCAGGTGCCCCTCATCGGGAAGCGACAGGCTCAGGTCCTTTCGATGACGGACGCCGAGGTGCAGCTGATGGACCTCGAGACGTACGAAACGTTCAGTCTCCCCCTGGATGCGGAAACCAAAGCCCAGGTGAGTCCCGGGTCCGAGGTTCAATACCTGGACGCGATGGGCAAGCGACGAATCACTCGAACGTAGTTCGCTTTCCCCGGGGCTCTCGAGGAGACAGGCCGGCTCCTCGCTTGATTAATAAAGGGGAGGGCGCATGAAACCGATGTCCGAAGCGTGCGAAAGCTGCTCTCGGATCGGCTCGGTTTAGGAGGTGGTCGTACGACAGGTCCGGGAGGGCTCGGAGGCGTTTCGTCCTCGCGTCTGACCCGGATTCTTCAAGAGAAGGCCGAAGCGCTCAAGAAGCAGCGTCAAGCGGCCGAGGCGACGCTGAAGGAAATCGACGACCAGGTGGCACGGCTCGACCAGCTGGGGATCACCCCGCCCGAGGTACCCGAGCGGCAGACTGCCCTCCGGGAGCTTGCCCGCCGCGCGGACTGGAACGGTGTCGAGAGCCAGGCAAAGGCGATGTCCGACTACCTGGCGAGGACCGTTCCCCTGACAATCCAGGAACGGCGTGCTCGGACGGCCGAGACCGTTCGCCGATTCTCCGGGCTCGGCCTCGTCGCCCCGCCCGAGGTCACCTCCGAGCTCGACGCGCTCGCCCATCCTCCCGAGGGCGAGGAATGGTCCGTCACGGTCACCCGGCTGGCGAAGGTCGAGGAGGCGCTCCATACGAGCGAGATGTCCCATGTGAACCAGGTCCGGGAGGAGGCGATGGCGGTTGCCACCTGGGCCGGGCTGACCGACGAGCGTCTTTCCGAGTTCCAGCATCGCCTCGAGGATGCGCTCCTCCCCGCAAAGGAGGACCGGCTCGCCGAGGCATTCGAAGGAGTCGACAACCTCCTTAGGACCGGTCTTCCCGA
>DASPTO010000019.1:0-2284 GCA_035623375.1 Thermoplasmata archaeon | reverse complement strand
CCCGAGGTCCGCCTCGAGAAGAACAAGAAGCACACCGTCGAGGTCGTGGTCGACAGTTTCGAGGTCTCGGCCGACGAGGAGAGCCGGCTCGCCGAATCGGTCGAGCTCGCCCGCAGTCTCGGGGACGGGCTCGTCGTCCTCCGACGACCGAAGGGCCAGCGCCAGGTCTTCTCGAGCCGTCGCGCCTGCCCGGAGTGCGGCTTCTCGATGGACGAGCTCGCTCCCCGGATGTTCTCCTTCAACAACCCGTTCGGCGCGTGTCCCGAATGCCTCGGGATCGGGGCGACGCTCCATGCCGATCCGGACCGGATCATCCCGAACAAGGAGAAGCCGCTCACGAAGGCGATCAACGTCTGGGGCCTCACGCCGATGGTGTCGTCCCTCGTCCGGTTCGGCCAGATGTTCGGCTACAACCCGCGTCGGCCGGTTCGGGAACTCTCCGAGAAGGGATGGAAGGCGCTCATGTACGGCGGCGAAAAGGCCCTCGGGCCGTCGACCCACAGCCCGGACGACTGGTGGGTCTTCGGCTGGCTTCGGGAGGGCCTCGTCGCGGCCCTCGAGCGCCGCTGGCGAACGACGAAGAGCGAAAGCGCGAAGGAGTACTATCTCGGGTTCCTCTCGTTCATCCCGTGCCGCGCGTGCAGCGGTCGACGGCTAAAGCCGGAGAGTCTCGCGGTCACGGTCCAGGGAAAGTCGATCGCGGACGTCACCGCCATGACGGTGCTCGACGCGGTGGAGATGTTCCGCTCGTTTGCGCTCTCCGACCGGGACGAGCAGATCGTGGGGCAGGTCGTCAAGGAGATCCGCGCCCGGCTCGGTTTCCTCGAAAGCGTCGGGCTCACGTACCTGACGCTCGACCGGGCGTCGGGAACGCTCTCGGGCGGCGAGGCCGAACGGATCGCCCTCGCGACCCAGATCGGCTCGGGCCTCGTGGGGGTGCTGTACATCCTGGACGAGCCCTCGATCGGACTCCATCCCCGGGACCAGGCGCGTCTCCTCTCCACACTGAAGACGCTCCGGGACCTCGGCAACACGCTGCTCGTCGTCGAGCACGACGAGATGACGATGCGCGAGTCGGACTGGCTCGTCGACCTCGGTCCGGGCGCCGGGGCGTTCGGCGGGGAGCTCCTCTACTCCGGTCCTCCCGACCGGATCGGGGGGACTCCCCGGTCGCTCACCGGGGACTTCCTCTCGGGAAAGCGGTCGATCGCGACCCCCGAGCGGAGGTCCTCCCCCGGCCAACGCTTCCTCACGATCCACGGTCCGCGCGAGCACAACCTCAAAGGGGACGACGTCGCGATTCCCCTCGGCCTCTTGATAGGCCTCTCCGGCGTGTCGGGGAGCGGGAAGTCGACGCTCCTTCAGGAGATCCTCTACCGCGCGGTCCGACGGCACCTCGGCCTCGGCCGCGAGACCCCCGGCCGCCACGACTTCATCGAGGGGATCAACGAGGTCGACCGGGTCCTCCTGATCGACCAGGCCCCGATCGGCCGGACGCCGAGGTCGAACCCCGCGACGTACACGGGCGTGATGACGCCGATCCGGGAGCTGTTCGCGGGGCTCCCCGACGCGAAGGCCCGCGGGTTCCGGCCCGGGCGGTTCAGTTTCAACGTGGCCGGAGGGCGGTGCGAGACATGCGAGGGGGACGGCGTCCTCCGCTACGAGATGCACTTCCTGCCCGATGTCTACGTTGTCTGCGAGGAATGCCGCGGCAAGCGGTTCAACGCCGAGACCCTCGAGGTCCGGTTCAAGGGGAAGACGATCGCCGACGTCCTCGAGATGTCGGTCGGCGAAGCGCTGACGTTCTTTGCCCACCACCGACGGATCGCCGCCCGGCTCCAGCTCCTCGCCGACGTCGGGCTCGGCTACATTCGACTCGGTCAGAGCGCGACGACGCTTTCCGGCGGAGAGGCGCAGCGGATCAAGATCGCCTACGAGCTTTCGAAGCCTCCCACGGGGAAGACGCTCTACCTCCTCGACGAACCGACGACCGGGCTGCATTTCGCCGACGTGGAGCGCCTGCTCGAAGTGCTGTTCCGGCTCCGTTCCGGCGGGAACACCGTCGTCGTGATCGAGCACAACGTGGACGTCCTGAAGTCGGTCGACTGGCTGATCGACCTCGGCCCCGAAGGGGGCAATGAGGGCGGCCATGTGGTCGCACAGGGGCCCCCCGAGGAGGTGGTGCGAGTGAAGTCCTCCCACACCGGCCGCTTCCTCCTCCCGCATCTACCACCGCCGACGCCGCTACTGAGACGCGCGCGACTATGACCGGAGGGGAAGAGCG
>DASPTO010000018.1:0-3268 GCA_035623375.1 Thermoplasmata archaeon | reverse complement strand
CTCCTCCTAGGCCTCCTCATCGTGTTCATCATCTACGCGCTCGTCCGCTTCTCGGGCAGCCGAAGCGATTCGGGGAATTCGGTCGCGAAGCTCCTTGTCTCCCACTCGCCGGACGATAAACCGCCCTTCGTGGACGCCACGGGCGCCCACGCCGGAGCGCTCCTCGGCGACGTGAAGCACGACCCGTTCCAGTCGGGGGGACTCGAGACCCCGCCCCACGAGCGCGTCGAGGTCGGCGCGATTCACAAGTCGAACGGCGGGGTGCTGTTCCTCGACGAGATCCACCTGCTCAAGATCGAGAGCCAGCACTCGCTCCTCACCGCGCTCCAGGAGCGCAAGTTCCCGATCGTCGGTCAGTCCGAACGGTCGGCCGGCGCGATGGTGAAGACCGAGCCGGTGCCTTCCGACTTCGTCCTCGTCGCCGCCGGGAACGTCGACAGCGTCCAGACGATGCACCCGGCGCTGCGCTCGCGGATCCGCGGCTACGGCTACGAACTCTACGTGAAGACGACGATGCCCGACACGAACGAGAACCGGATGAAGATCATTCGGTTCATCGCCCAGGAAGTGGTGAAGGACAAGAAGATCCCCCACTTCGACCTCGCCGCGATGATCGAGGTGATCCGGGAGGCGCAGCGCCGCTCGGGCCGCTCCGGTCAGCTCACGCTGCGCCTGCGCGAACTCGGTGGCCTCGTCCGCGTCGCGGGCGACATCGCGCTCTCCGAAGGCGTCGCGATGGTGCACGCCGACCAGGTCATCAAGGCGAAGAAGGCGGCCCGCTCTCTGGAGCAGCAGATCGCCGACCGGTACATCGAGCGCCGCAAGGAGTACCACATGTTCACCACCGAGGGCGCCAAGGTCGGCGTGGTGAACGGACTCGCGGCAATCAACGCCCAGACCGGGATGGCCGAGTTCTCGGGGATCGTCCTCCCGATCGTCGCCGAGGTGACCCCGGCCCAGACCCGGAACGGCGGGGTCGTAGTGGCCACCGGGAAGCTCGGGGAGATCGCGCGCGAGGCGGTCCAGAACGTGAGCGCCCTCATCAAGAAGTACACGGGCGAGGACATCTCGCGCTACGACATCCACATCCAGTTCGTCGGAACGTCGGACGGGGTCGAAGGGGACAGCGCCTCGGTCTCGATCGCGACCGCCGTGATCAGCGCGCTCGAGGGAGTGCCGGTCGACCAGTCGGTCGCGATGACCGGTTCGCTCTCGGTCCGCGGGCAGGTCCTGCCGGTCGGCGGCGTGACCGCCAAAGTCGAGGCCGCGGCGGACTCCGGCATCAAGCGGGTCCTGGTGCCCGAGGAGAACCTCGCGGACCTCGTCCTCGAGTCGCGGTACCGGGGCAAGGTCGAGGTCATCCCCGTCTCTACCCTCCGAGACGTGCTCAAGTACGCCCTCGTCGGCCAGGGACCACAGAAGGAGTCCCTGCTCGAACGCCTCTCCGCGATGGTCCGCGCGACGGGCCGCTCGGAAGAAACGACCGTCCCCACCACGCCGGCCCCTCCCTCGGGTCGGCCGGCCGGCTCGTGAGAGGAACGTTCCGGGTTCCGGCGCACGGGCCGGTGGCTGCCCGACCGTTCCCGAATTCCACTTCCCTGGACGACGACGAAGAGGACCGGTTCACCAACCGTCCCTGCTACGAGTTCAACGACGACCTCACGACCGTCTGGAACGACCGTCACTGTGAGCACTGCCGCCACTACCTTACCGCGCGCTGCCCACACATCGACGAGTTCCTCGACGACGTGGAGGACCTGAGCCCCGAGTGAGACCGAGGGAGCAAGCTGTGCGGGGCCTGCTGATCGGCCGGTTCCAGCCGTTTCACCGCGGTCATCTCGAGGTGATCCGCAAGGTCCGCGCCGACCTTCCGGCGGCGAATCTGTTGATCGGGATCGGGACCGCCGAAGAATCGTACACCTGGGAGAACCCGTTCACCGCCGGCGAGCGAATCGAGATGATCGAGCGGGCGCTTGCCGAGGCGAAGGTCGAGAAGGTCCAGCTCGTCCCGATCGCTGATATCTCGCGCCACGCGCTCTGGGTGAACTACCTCGAGGCGTTGCTTCCCCCGTTCGACCGGGTCTACACGAACAACCCGCTCACGCGCCTTCTCTTCGAGCGGTCCGGCTATCTCGTGGAGAGCCCTCCGCTCTTCGACCGGGCCCGCTACGAGGGGGTCCGGATCCGCGAACAGCTCGCGGAGGGATCCGGGTGGAAGGACGCTGTTCCCCCGGCGGTGGCGGCGTACCTCGAGGAGATCGGGGCACCGGCCCGGCTCCACGTCTTGAAGCAGGCGGGCAGCCGGTTCGGTCGGGGCCTCTCGTGAGCGACCTCGACCTGCTCCAGGACCCCGGCCGGCGTCCTCGGGCTCGGTTCGACCCGCTCCCCGAGTGGGCGGGCGTCTCGACGCGACTTGTCCACGGGGCCCGTCGGGCCGAGTACAACGCGGGGGCGGTCGTCCCCCCGATCTACCAGTCCACGACGTACCACTATCCGTCCCAGTTCTCCGAGGCGGCCGACCGGGGGGGCGTCTACGAGTACGGCCGCCTCGCGAACCCGACCTCGGAAGTCCCGGCCGAGCTCCTCCGCCAGCTCGAGGGAGGCGAAGCGGCCCGGCTCTTCGGCTCCGGAATGGGGGCGTTCACGAGCGTTCTCCTCTCGCTCGTGAAGTCCGGCGACGAAGTGGTCGCGCTCGACATGCTGTACGGCGGGACCTTGGGGACGCTCACGGACCTCATGCCCCGATTCGGGGTTTCGGTGCGGTTCCTCACCGAAGCCGAGTCCCGCACGCCCGAGAAGGTCCTCACCCCGCGCACTCGGCTCGCCGTGATCGAGAGCCCGACCAACCCCCTCCTCACGGTCCATGACATCGCCCGGTGGGCCCGGGCCGCCGACGCCGCCGGCACGATCCTGCTCGTCGACAACACGTTCGCGACGCCGATCAACCAGAACCCGCTCGCGCTCGGCGCGGACCTCGTCTTTCACAGCGCCACAAAGTACCTCGGCGGCCACTCCGACCTCCTTGCCGGCGCGGTCGTGGGCCCCCAGAACCTGCTCTCTCGCATCGACCCGCGGGGCGACTACGGATCGGTGCTCGACCCGTTCGCGGCCTATCTGCTCGGCCGGAGCATGAAGACGCTCGCGCTGCGCGTCGCCCGCCACAACGAGAACGGTCGGCGCGTGGCGGATGCGCTCGCGAGCCATCCCGCGGTCCGCGCGGTCCGCTACCCCGGTCGTGCGAGCGCCGAGGAGGAGGAGGTCGCGGGCC
>DASPTO010000017.1:0-10601 GCA_035623375.1 Thermoplasmata archaeon | reverse complement strand
GCGTACGGAGAGCCGGCCATCGTCCTTCCGCGCTAACGGAGCAGCTCGCGCACCCGGTCCTCGCGCAACCGGAGAAGCTCGTCGAAGGAGAGGTTGAGCCGTCGGGTCCCGTCCGGTGTCTCGGCGATGAGGCCGCCGAGGATCGACTGCGGGGTCGGGTCGAACGAACGGCCGGCGACCTTCGAGAGAAGGGCGGCGTCCTCGCCCCGACCCAGGATGCGGACCTGCTTTCCGAGCGTTTCGGTGGCGGCCGTCATCATGCGCTTCAGCACGGCCGGGTACTGGGCGGAGCGCGTATAGTCGCGGAGGAGCGACCGGGTCTCGTCGATCGCTCCTTCGAGCCGCTGTTCGCGTGCCTCGTAGAGAAGCTTCCGAGACTGGAGCTTCGCCGCGGCGATCCTCTGAGCTCGTTCGTGCGCGACCTCGGCCTCGGTCTCCCGTTCGTTCTCGGCGCGGATGGCGGCAATCCGGTCGTCCTTCGCGGTGAGGAGCTTCTTCGTCTCCGCCTCGCGGTTCGCGAGGACGGCGGCGAGGTCGGCCTCGCCCTGGCGGCGGATCTCCTCGACGAGGGTTTCTAGGCTCATGGACGAGGACGCGATTCCCTCAATCCGTCTTCCGTCTAGATGACGCCGAGCAGGAGGATGATCCCCAGCACGAACCCGATGATCCAGAGCGTTTCGGGGATGACGAAGAAGAACAGCACCTGACCGAACTTCTCCGGCTTCTCCGCAATGATCCCCATCCCGGCGGCCCCGATCCCGGACTGAGCCATTCCCGTCCCGATCAGGCCTCCGGCAATGGCGATGCCTGCGGCGAGCACTTCGTACGACAGTACCATGTCGCTGACCATGGTGCGACCCGGGCGGCCGAGCAAGGTCCGGTATATAACCCGGAACCCGCGCAGACGAGCTCCGTTTACCGGCGAGAAAACGGGGACCCAAACGTTCCCTCCGTTCCGGCGACTCTTGGACCAACCCTCGTGAGCTCCGCAGGTAGCCAAAATGGCAGGGGGAGGCTACTCCGTCGACTTTGCGTTCTTGGACGTCCCCGCTTGAGGCGCGGGGCTAGACGACCCCGGGGACGGCTTCTGCGCGGCCCTTGCCCGAGCCTTCTCGCGCATCCGGAAGAACAGCGCGATCGAGCCAAACCAGGCGACCCAACCGAACACCCATGCCGTCAGGCAGACAGGGCAGAGCGCGTGGATGAGCGCGAGCTCGACGTAGAGGAAGTAGAGGGAGAACGCAACGCCGAGCGTAGTGAAGAGGAAGAGAAGGGTTGGCCAGAGGAGGTTTCTGCGCTGAGTCTCGGCGATCGCCGCGATGAGCAGGATGAGGACAAACCCTCCGATGCCGATGAACGAGTCGGGGACCCCGAGGACGGTCGTCCTCCCGCTGCTCGCGACCGCCCCGCACGAGACGAACGAGTTGACGTTGCACGTGCTCTGGAGCGAGGCATCGACGGTCTCGATGTACGTGTAGATCGCGGCGATGAGCCCGAACCCTGCGGCGAGGTAGATGACGGACCGGATGTCCTTCGTTCGCATGGCGTTCTCCGGACTCAGGAAAGCTGGGAGAGGTCGCTCTCGACCGACGATTGCGTGTTGTTCCCCCAGACCCCGCTACTGCTGCTCCACGACGAATAGTACGGCTGCTGCGCGAGATTCGAAGGAGACGCGCCGGCCGATTTGGCGAGGAACGCCATCATCCACCAGGTTTGCCCCTGGACGATCGACCACGGTACCCCGGTCCCGGACGAGACCGACTGTTCCATCTGACTGTACGAGTACGAGTTGACGCTACCGGGCTGGATCAACGTCCCCCGTGCGTCGCTGGGATTACCGTTCCCGCTCCCGTGAACGTATTGCCCGTTGATCACCACGAACGGGATCGCGCTCCCGGAGTACGAACTGACGTACGCCTGTTGCACGCAGTTCGAGGTGCTCGGGAAGGTTCCTGGGTTCCCCGAAGTATCCTCGCTCACGACGAACGTGGCGTAGTTCGAGGTCAGCGAGGCGCTCGAGAGGTCCGCTTCGGGAATGCTGTCCTCGGCGGAGTACATGAACGAAACACCGCTCCACGTACCGAAGCCGCTCAGCGCTTTCCAGATCGCCCAACTGCTGGCGGAGCAGAACGGGCACCAGGTCGCCCCATAGAAGTAGAGCACCGGAAGGCCGTTCTCCTGCCAGGTTGGATTCCCGTGGAACGCGCTCCAGCCGGGCGCCGTCTGCGGCGAGCCCGCCGCGGGAGACTGAAGCACCGGGCATCCGAAGAACAGGATGCCGACCGTCGCGATGATGGCGGAGATCAGAAGGCCGACCACGACCCCGAGGATCAGGGTATTCCGGTAGACCTTCGACCACCGGGCGCCGGTCGAGCGGAGAAGGCCGTAGAGAAGCAGGAAGGCGGCCACGACGAGTCCGAGCGCCAGGTACGGAATCGCCGGAAGGACGATCCCGATCGGCGACGGGATGACGTAAGCGAAGGCGAACCATATCGCGAAGATCGGAACGAGAAGGTAGCCCACGCGAGAGAGGTGCCAGCGGCGTTCCGCCTTCTCCTTCTCTTCCTTGCTGGGCGCGGTGGTTTCCGGGACCTCCTTCCGACGCTCCTGTCGAGACCGCTGGCGGTGGTACAGGCTTCGAAGAGCACGTCCGGGTTCGTGGACCGAGGCATCCGGGTGGAACCCGACCTTGGGGTCGTCCGCGATCTCGTCCCAATCCCAGCCTTTTGACCGGAGCTCCTCGACCCGGTCCCAGTCGACCATCGAACGACCCACTCGGCCACCCCTTTTCCGTTTTTGCCCCGGAGGGGAGACAGGAGCCTGGGGGGAGTGCGGCCCGTGCTCCTTTTACCACGAACGGGGTCGCCCCCCGCGATGCAACTCACCTTCCTCGGCACGGCAGGGTCGTGGCCGACCAAGGAGCGCTCGGCGAGCGCGATCGCCCTCGACCTCGAGAAGGAGCTCATCCTCCTCGACTGCGGAGAAGGGACCCAGCGCCAGTTCTTTCAATCGTCCGCCTCGTTCATGCGGGTGCGTCGGGTCTTCGTGACCCACTTCCACGGCGACCACTTCCTCGGTCTTCCCGGGCTCATCCAGAGCATGTGCCTCAACCATCGGACGGAGCCGCTCGACATCTACGGTCCGCCGGACGCCGAGGAGATGGTCGGACGCTCGCTCAAGATGGGGTACTTCACCCTCCGCTTCCCTATCACCGTCCACGCGCTCACCCCGGGGTCGACGGTCGAGCTGGACGGCTACTCGGTAAAGACCTCCCGCGCGATTCATCCGGTCCCGTCCCTCGCGTACCGAATCGAGGAAGCCCCCAAGCGTGGACGGTTCGACGGCGAGAAGGCCCGTTCCCTCGGGATTCACGGCCGCGACTTCGCAAAGCTGGAGGCGGGCGAAGCCGTACACATCGGCACGACGGTCGTCCACCCCGAGGACGTGATGGGTCCGCCGCGGCCGGGACGCACGGTCGTATACTCGGGGGATACGGCACCGTCCGACGACGTCCGTCGCCTCGCCCACCGCGCCACCGTCCTCATCCACGAGGCGACGGTCGCCCAGGAGCTGGAGTCGGAAGCGAACGAGTGGGGTCACTCCTCGGCCCGCCAGGCTGCCGAGATCGCGACCGAAGCGGAGGTCGCCACGCTCTTCCTCACGCACTTTTCGGCCCGGTACAAGGAGTTGGATGCGCTCGAGACCGAGGCACGGGTCCTCTTTCCGGGGTCCCAAGCAGCTCGGGACTTTCTCGACCACTTGATCCATCAGCCATGATCCGCGCCGACCTCATCGTCACGGACATCCGGGAGCTCGCGACACTGGCCCGAGGGCCGGTTCCCCGCGTCGGGGCCGCTGCGGAGGAGCTCGGGCTGGTCACGGATGCGGCGGTCGCCGTCGCGGATGGGCGGTTTGCTTGGGTCGGACGGGAGCGAGCTCTCTCTCGGTCGGTCCGGCTTCGACCGGGCGGTCGGAGGGTCTCTGCGGACGGGGGCATCGTGGTCCCGGGGTTCGTGGACGCGCACACGCACGTCCTCTTCGCGGGAAATCGCGCGTTCGAGCTTCCTCTCAAGGTCCGGGGCGCGAGCTACACCGAGATCGCCCGCGCGGGAGGCGGGATCTACGCGACCGTGCGCGCGACCCGAAGAGCTCCGGAGTCCGAACTCCTCGGCGAGACCGCGTCTCGCCTCCGCCGCATGGAAGCGTGGGGGTCGACCTCGGTCGAGGTGAAGAGCGGTTACGCCCTCTCGACCGATGGCGAACTTCGGCTTCTGCGTCTCATCCCGCGACTCGCGCGAACGACCGGACTCCGCCTCGTCCCGACCTTTCTCGGCGCCCACGCGGTCGCACCGGAGTACCGGTCGCGTCCGGACGCGTACGTCGACCTCCTGGTTCGGGAGACGCTTCCTCGAGTGGCGCGAAGCCACCTCGCGCGATTCTGCGACGTCTTCTGTGAGCCCGGGTTCTTCTCCGTGCGTCAGTCGGAGCGACTCCTCCGTGCGGCGTTGGCGCTCGGCCTGGGAGTCAAGGTTCACGCCGAGGAGTTCGTCCTCTCCGGGGGAGCTCGGCTCGCCGCGAGGCTTCACGCGGTTTCCGCCGAGCATCTGCTCGCCTCGACGAGCGACGACCGCTCGCTCCTCGCGAAGGCCGGCGTCACCGCCGTCCTCCTTCCCGTCACCGCGTTCACGGCTTCCCCCGGGGTTCGAAGCCCCGGCCGAGAGATGGTCGACGCGGGAGTCCCGGTCGCCCTCGGGACCGACTGTTCCCCGAACTCCTGGGTCGAGGCGATGCCGGTCGTCCTCGCTCACGCCGTCCACGGCGCCCGGCTCTCGCCGGCGGAAGCGCTCACGGCGGCGACCGTCAACGCGGCGCACGC
Organism: Thermoplasmata archaeon; assembly: GCA_035623375.1. Classification (GTDB taxonomy): domain Archaea; phylum Thermoplasmatota; class Thermoplasmata; order Lutacidiplasmatales; family UBA184; genus Lutacidiplasma. The sequence goes on along the minus strand of DASPTO010000017.1, from coordinate 5,725 downwards.
CTCGGGGATCGAGGACGCCGGGACGGTCGCGGTCGGCCGTCCCGCCGATTTCTCGGTGTTCCGGCTTCCCTCGGTCGACCAACTGGGATACCGGTTCGACGCGATTCCGGCGTCGGTTTTCCGTCAGGGAAACCCGATTTCTCCGCCGACATTCCGTCAGTACTTCTAAATAGGGGGGCTCTCCTCCTCGCCCCCGAGGTCGCCACAATGGCGGAGCGTGTTGGTAAGGAGCAGATCAAGCGAGAGAAGGGCTACCTGTACTATCTCGGCAAGGACGGGTACCTCTGGAAGACCCCGACGAAGCTCAACAAGTCCGGCAAGAAGGGACGCGTCGGCACCGAGAAGGTCAGCCGCCAAGACGGTTACATGTACTTCCTCGACAAGAAGGGGTTCATCTCTCGCGCCAAGATGAAGAACGCCTGAACGGCGTCACCCTTTCTTGGGGACCTTCCTTCGGGAAGGTTCCCTCTCCCTTTTTCGAATCTCCTCGAGGAACTGTGATTCCACGCCGGAACCGGTCCCGTCCGGACTCGGGTTCCATATAGCTCGACGTGCTCGCTCGCCCGGGAGTCTATGGTCTGCCGCAACGACCCGGACGACCCGCGGAAATGCGAGCGGTGCGGCTCGTTCCTCTGGGTCGCCGACGAAGGGCTCTACTGCGGGGACTGCGGCTCCGTGATGCCCTGCACGATGCGCGTGCTGCCGCCGCCTCCCGAGTCTCGGGCCACATCCATCTTCTCTCCTTAGGTAGCCCCGACCGGAATGGTGACCGACGGTACCGGTCGATACCGGCACCACAGCGTGTAGAAGAACAGTCCGTAGAGGATGTCGGCCACGAGGACGATCGGCACCGCGAGCTGGGCGAGAAGACCGAAGACGACGATTGGAAGGATCGCTCCGAACGCGAGCATCGCGAGCGCAGCCTCGTTCTCCGCTCTTCCGACCTCTCGGCGGACGAACAGGAAGAGAGCGCCCGAGAGCGCAAGGTCGATCGCGATGGTGGCCGGGGGCCAGAGATTCGCGCGACCACCGAACGCCGGCACGAGGAGGAGGATCGGGTAGAACGCGAGGCCGAGCAGGAAGAACCACTTGGGGGAGATCCGAGGAGACGGTCCCCGAGGGTCGAGCGTTCCGTGGGGAAGCGAGCGAGCCCCTACGAAGAGGAGTGCTGCGACAATCCCGGCGCCGAGGACGAGGAGCGGGGCCTCGAGGACGTATCTCGTGATCAACATCAGAACCACGATGTCGAGAAGATAGACGATGACGGCGAAGCGAATCCCGCGGGACGTGAGGAGGGGGCGACCTCGGGTTTCGGGGAGCGCGAGGCCCAGGAGAACGATCGGGAGGCCGACGCTGTAGACGATGTGGACGCCGAGGACGCCGGCCGTCCAGACCCAGTTCACGCCGGCGAAGCGCCCGTAGGACCCGAGGCCTCCGACGACCTGAGCGTGCGGGTTGAAGAGCGTGCTGAGCGCCGTCCCTTCCTCGAGGAGACCGTACGCGGCTCCCATGAGGAGGAGACCGCCCCAGCCGGGTCGCCACCGGACGAACGCCTCTCGGACGAGCAGGACGCCGGGACCGTAGAGCCCGAGGTTCAGTCCGAGGAACAGAAGGACAAGGATCACGCTGGGAAACGAGGCAAGCCCGACCAACATCGAGGACCCCGAGAGGTACTCGGGAATCCCCGGCGTGAAGCAGAGGAACAGGAGGATGGGATGGCGACGAAAGAACGCGTACGCTCTTCGGAACGGAACGGCACGAGCTCCCTCGGCCACGGTGAAACCGCGTCGCTCGGCGTACTTAGAACCACGGCGCCGTCGGAAATGCGCAATGGGTCACGCAGTAACGGCCTGTGCGCTTCGGGCGACGCGGTTTTTCGCGCGTCGTACTTTTGTGCGAGCAAGCAAACTTATAGCAGGGCGCGCTTGGCTCGCACCCGGAGGGTTTTCACGGTGTCCCGAGCGACACCACCTGCGTCCTCAACCCAAAGCGACCGTCGCGGAACAGCCTCTCGAGAGGGGCGTTTCACCGACCGGCCGTGGAGGGAATAGGCTCCCACGCGGTGGTAGTCCGTGCCAGTCGGTCGGGAATCCCAATCGACCCTCGAGGAGTGAGCCGTCATGGCAGTTGCCAAGAAGCGCGCGGTGCCCGCGTCGGAGGAGTCGGCCGGACGGCCGGCGAGCCGAGCCGGGCGCGAACCGATTCCCGTTCCCCGTCTCGTCCCCCGAGGAAAGACCGCGTTCGACACGGTCCAGTGGCGGTCCCACGACGCGATGATCAAGAACGCCGAAGGCAAGGTGATCTTCGAGCAGAAGGGGATCCGTGCCCCGACGTCCTGGTCGGAGACGAGCGTCAACATCGCCGCGTCGAAGTACTTCCGTGTCCTCCAGGGTCGGCGAGAGAACTCGATCGACGGGATGATCCGGCGGGTCTGCCACTTCATGGCGGAGCGCGGGCTCGAGCTCGGCTACCTCGACACCGCGGACGAGGCGACCACCTTCGAGGAGAGCCTTTCGTACCTGATGGTCCAGCAGATGGCGGCGTTCAACAGCCCCGTCTGGTTCAACGTTGGCGTTCGCGACCCGCCGCAATGCTCCGCGTGCTTCATCCAGTCGATCCAAGACGACATGGACTCAATCCTCTCGCTCGCGACCAGCGAGGGCCGCCTCTTCAAGGGCGGAAGCGGAACCGGCACGAACCTCTCGCCGCTTCGCGGGAGCCACGAGAAGCTCGCCGGAGGCGGGATCGCCTCGGGCCCCGTCTCGTTCATGCGCGCGTTCGACGCCCTCGCGGGCGTCATCAAGTCCGGCGGGACGACCCGACGCGCGGCGAAGATGGTCATCCTCAACATGGACCATCCCGACATCGTCGACTTCATCGATTGCAAAGTCCGAGAAGAGGACAAGGCAGCCGCCCTGATCCGGGAAGGATACTCGGCCAACTTCGACGGGACGGACCCGGACTCGGCGTACGCCTCCATCGCCTACCAGAACGCGAACCACTCCGTCCGCGTTCCGGACGCGTTCATGGAGGCGGTCGTCCGTGACAAGGACTGGAAGACGATCGACCGGACCGACCATGCGGTCGCCGGAACGTATCCGGCCCGGGAGCTCTGGCGGAAGCTCGCGTACGCCGCCTGGCGCTGCGGAGACCCGGGGGTCCAGTTCGACGACGTGACGAACGACTGGCACACCTGCCCGAACTCGGGACGGATCAACGCCTCCAACCCGTGCAGCGAGTACCTGTTCCTTGACGACTCGGCGTGCAACCTCGCGTCGATCAACCTGATGAAGTTCCTGGACGCGAAGGGGCAGTTCGACGTCGAGCTGTTCCGCCAATCGATCCGCACGATGATCCTCGCGATGGAGATCATCGTCGACGCGTCGAGCTATCCGACCGCCGCGATCGCCCAGAACTCGCACGACTACCGACCCCTCGGGCTCGGCTATGCGAATCTGGGGGCCCTCCTCATGCACTACGGGCTCGCCTACGACTCGGACGCCGGTCGCACGCTCGCCTCCGGTGTCTCCGCCTTCCTCTCGGCCGAAGGCTACCACATGTCGAGCGAAATCGCGAAGCGGATGGGTCCGTTCGCTGGCTTCGAACGCAACCGTGCGCCGATGCTCCGCGTGATGGGAAAGCACGCCAAAGCCGCGGAAGAGGTCGTGCACAACGACCCGCGGCTCACCGCGCTCGTCCAGGCGTCGGTCGACCGCTGGCACGACACGGTGAAGGCCGGAGAGCTCTGGGGGTACCGCAACGCCCAGATCTCCGTGATCGCCCCGACCGGGACGATCGGGCTCCTGATGGGATGCGACACGCTCGGCCTTGAGCCCGAGCTCTCGCTCGTCAAGGTGAAGAACCTGGTCGGCGGCGGGGTCCTCCGGATGATCAACCGGACCGTTCCGGACGGTCTGCTCGCTCTCGGGTACACGCCGGACGAGACCCGCTCGATCTCCGAACACGTCGAGAAGACCGGGTCGATGGAAGGAGCGTCGGGGCTCGACCCGGACGACCTTCCGGTCTTCGACTGCGCTCTTGCGCCCGCGGGGAGCGTTCGAACGATCTCGCCGATGGGCCACCTCAAGATGCTCGGCGCGGTCCAGCCGTTCCTCTCGGGCGGCGCGTCGAAGACGATCAACCTTCCGAACGATGCCACCGTCGAGGACATCGGGCGGATCTACCTCGAGGCGTGGCGGCTCGGCATCAAGTCGGTCGCCCTGTACCGGGACGGCTGCAAAGCGTCTCAGCCGTTCGAGACGGGCAAAGGGAAGGCGGGCGCCCCTCCGATGGGACCCCGAGGCCCGGCCCGCGAGCGTCTCCCGGACGAGCGCAAGGCGATCACGCACCACTTCTCGGTCGGTGGGCACGACGGCTACGTGACCGTCGGTCTCTACCCCGACGGACGACCGGGCGAGATCTTCTTCCGGGTCACGAAGGAAGGGTCGACCGTGAACGGCCTCATGGATTCGCTCGGAATCTCGATGTCGATGGCGCTCCAGCACGGGGTCCCCCTCAAGGACCTCGTCCGGAAGCTCGCCCACCTTCGGTTCGAGCCTGCCGGTGCCACGAACAACCCCAAGATCCGGTTCGCGAAGTCGATCCCCGACTACGTCGCCCGCTGGCTCGCACTCGAGTTCCTGACCGAGAACGAGCGGCGGTCGATCGGCCTCGAGGGGCCGAGCGAGGGGAACGGCAACGGCCACGGACCCGCTCCGGCCGCCGGCGCGAAACCCTCGGAAGCAGCAGCCCGTCTCTCGACCGCGAAGTTCGAAACCCCTCCGCTCGACGCATTCTCGGAGGGCGCCGGTGGGGTCAGCGAGGACGCCCCGTCGTGTGCCATCTGCGGTGGGATCATGGTTCGCTCCGGCACGTGCTACGCGTGTACGGTCTGCGGGTCGACGAGCGGTTGCTCCTGAGCAAGCTGCAGCGGGTCGGGCCCCTCGCCACGTCCCGGCGTGGACCGCGCTCGGCGGTTGGGCAAAAAAAGCAGCAAAACGCGGGTCTAAGTAGGGGGAGACTGTCCCCCGCGCGGGCCCAGCCGTGCAGCCAACGAGCCCGTCCGGAGAAGGGCGGAGCAGATTCGGTCCCGTCGATCGTACCCCCGGAATCGGGCGAGGTCGGTGGCGACACCGTTCGAAGAACCGTCTCCCGCACGGACACGCCTGGCAGGTCGTCCTCGCCGTGGCCCTCGTCGTCCTCCTCTTGACGGAAGGGGTCCAGCTTCCGAAGACAAGCAGTTCCCCCGCTCCGAAGACGACGCCCACGACAGTGCCCTTGACCGCTCCCCACCCGAGCGAGAAGGCGGCTCCGTCCACGAGCGGTTCGGGGTATCGCTCGCTGTGCCTGCTCGGAGTCCTGTTTGGATGTCCCTCGAACGGCTCGACGCCGTCCCCCCGAGGACCCCCTCCTCCCCTGGGCGCCGGCGACCCGGTCTCTTCCTGGACCAACATCACCCCGCCGCTCGGGAAGCCGAATCCGTCGCAGCGGGCTTTTCCCTCCATGACCTACTATCCGACCGGGCACGAGGTCCTTCTGTTTGGGGGCCACGCCGCATCGGGACCGACGGAATTCCAGGACACGTGGGCATTCGCCGGCGACACCTGGACCCAGCTCATCTCGAACACGAGCTGCACCCCCTCGACGTGTCCATCCCCCCGGGAGGACGCGGGGATCGCCTACTACCCGCCGCTCAATGCGGTCCTTCTGTTCGGTGGGGAGGTCT
>DASPTO010000016.1:0-6383 GCA_035623375.1 Thermoplasmata archaeon | reverse complement strand
CGAGATCAGCTTCTCCTTGACCGCTTCGAGACGCTTCCGTGCGGCGTCGATGATTGCCGCGAACGAGTCCCCGATCGGCACCGGGACCCCGAACGCGGGAGAGACGACCGAGATCACCGTGACGATCGTGAGCTTCCCACGCGAAAGTTTGGCGAGGTTCACGGCCTCGCTGAGCGCGCCCTGCGAATCCTCGAGCATGTCGTCGGCGACCAGAATCGACTGAAACGTCATCGCCGAGGGAGATGCGGACCAAGTTGATATCGGTTCGCGAGCCGGTGTACCGCAGTCCCTTCCTCACCAGGTACCCCATGACGTCGGGGGCCGTCCCCCCGAAGGGGATTTGTCAGGTTGACTCTCTCGCCCGGCGATGAAGGCGCTGATGCTGGTCGGCGGGTTGGGAACACGACTCCGCCCGATCACCTACAGCGTCCCGAAGCAGCTGATCCCTCTCGCCGGGAAACCGATGTTGTTCCACGTTCTCGACCTTCTCCCGAACGACATCGAGGAGGTCGTGCTCGCGACCGGCTACAAATCGGATATGATCGACGCGTTCCTTCTCGAGCATCCTCCCCGGATGCCGATCCGTACGGTCCCCGAGGCCGAGCCCCTCGGAACCGGTGGTGGGATGCGGAACGCGGGCGACGGGATGAGCGACCCGTTCTATCTCCTCAATTCGGACGTCATCGCCCGCGTCGACCTCCGCGAGATGGCGCGCCAGCACGCCGCGCACGGCGGAATCGGGACGATGGGCCTGTTCGAGATCGATGACACGAGACCGTACGGGGTGGCGGCGCTCGATTCCGACGACCGGATCCGCGAGTTCGTCGAGAAGCCAGAATCCAAGGACGCCCCGTCCCACTGGATCAACGCCGGCTTCGCCGTCTGGAACCGCGAGGTCGTCGACAAGGTGCCCCCCGGCCAGCCGGTGAGCTTCGAGCGAGAGATCCTTCCCGGACTTCTCGGCCGAGGTGTCTACGGCTTCCGCATGACCGGCTACTTTGACGATGCCGGGACCCCCGAGCGCCTCCTGCGCTCTCAGCGTCTGCTCTTCGACGACGGTCGCGGTGGCAAGGGCACGCTCCCCAGCGGTAGCTTCGGGAAAGGACCGGTCGCTCTCATGTCCGGCGCGAGGGCCACCGGGGCCTCGTTCGGTCCGTACGTCACGGTTGGGCCGGGCGTCGTCGTGGAGGCGGGAGCGCATGTGGAGAACTCGATCCTGATGGAGGGGGTTCACGTCGAACGGGACGCCACGGTCTCGGGGAGCGTCCTCGCGCCGAAGGTCCGGGTCCATTCCGGCCACCGGTTGGTGAACCAGGTGCTCGGCGAGGGAGTTGAGGCGTGACGGACCGAACCGAGCCTACGTCGCGCCCGCGCCGGTGACAGTGACCTTCACTGCCTCGTCGGGTCGGCCGGCGAGCTGGAACGCTTCCGCGATCCGGTCGAGCGGGATACGGTGCGTGACAAGGTCGGAAATCGAGAGATTTCCCGAGACGACCAGCCGATGGACCTCCGCGATGTCCGGCTCGGTGGTAGCGTACGAGGGGATGACCCGTACTCCGCGCAAATAGAGGTCCTGAAGGTCCGCGTCCAAGCGGCTCTTCGCCTCGGGAAGTCCGAACAGGTTCACCGTCCCTCCCCGGCGGACGAGTTCGGTAGCCGCCTTGGCAACCGAGGGATGACCGGTCGCAACGACAGCGAGGTCGACGCCCTGTCCATTCGTGGCGCTGTCGACGGCCGCACGGACGGCCGCAGTGTCTCTCGGGTCGAGGGTTACGTCGATGCCCCCACGTTCGGCAGCGCTCCGACGAAGCGGGGAAACCTCGGTCCCGCCTACCCAGGATGCACCGAGGGCGCGTACGAGGCGCGCGTAGAGCAGCCCGACCGGGCCAAGGCCCAGGACGAGGACGGTCGCCCGCGGAGGGAGTCCCACCCGGTGGATCGCCGTGAGAGCACAGCCGGCAGGCTCGAGGAGCGCTCCGGAATCCCAGTCGACCTTCGGGTCCAGCTTCAGGACCGCGTGCCGCTCGACGTTTTCGCGGGGAACGCGGAACGTCTCCGCAAAACCGCCTGGGTCGATGTTGGTCTTCGAGTAGGTAGGGCAAAAGGTGTAGTCACCGCGCGCGCAGACCTCGCACGAGTAGCACGGAACGTGGTGATGGACGAAGACCCGGTCGCCGACCGCGAGGTCGGTGACGCCCGGCCCGACCCGCGCGACTTGCCCGACCGGCTCGTGACCAAGAACACCCGCGGTCCGGTAGTTCCCGCGGAGCTTCTCGAGGTCCGTGCCGCAGACGCCACACGCCGCGAGGGTGACCGTTATCTCGCCTGTGCCCGGCGAAGGCTCCGGCCGCTCTTCGAGGACGACCGTCCCGGGACCCGCCAGCCGACCGTATCTCATGCCGCGCTGTGGGCCGTCCCCAGGGCCGTCTCGAGGATCTCCATCGCTTCGTCGATCTCCTCGCGGCGAACGATGAGCGGCGGAATGTACCGGATCGATGACTTGCCGCACGGGAGGAGGACGAGCCCCCGCTTGTACGCCGCCTCGAGAACGCGGTCGCGGAACGCCACGGCCGGCTCCCTGGTCTTGCGGTCCTTGACGAACTCGGTCGCGGTCATGAGGCCGAGGCCCCGGACGTCGCCGATTTCGTCGAACTTTGACTGGAGCTCTCTCAGCCGGGAGAGCAGATAGTTGCCCTGGTCTCGGGCGTTCTCGAGAAGATGCTCTTTCTCGATCACCTGGATCGTGGCGAGCGATGCAGCCACCGCGGCGAGGTTGCCCCCGAACGTGTTCGAGTGTGCGCCCGCGACGGTGAAGTCCATCTCCTTGCGGAAAACAATCGCGCCGAGAGGGAGGCCACCGCCGAGCGCCTTCGCCATCGTCGTGATGTCCGGCGTCACTCCGTGGTGCTCGATGGCAAACCACTTGCCGGTCCGTCCCATCCCCGCTTGCACCTCGTCGTCAATGAGCGGGATCTTGTATTCGTCCAGGATGGTCTTGATCGCCGCGTGCCAGCCCTTCGGCGGCACCACGTATCCGCCCTCTCCCATCACGGGCTCGGCGAGGAACGCCGCGACGTCCTCGGGAGGGATCGAGGTCTGGAAGTAGAGCTCCTTCAGGATCTTCGCGCAGTAAAGGTCGCAGCTTGGATACTCCATCTTGTACGGGCACCGGTAGCAGTAGGGAGCCGGGATGTGATGGCCGCCGCCGACGTAGGCGCCAAAACGGGCCCGCTGTACCGGCTTCGAGGTGGTCATGGTGAGCGAGCCCATCGTGCGGCCGTGGAAGGCGCCCAAGAGACCGATGACGATCGGCTTCTGGCGGCTCCAGCGGACCATCTTTAGCGCCGCCTCGGCGCTCTCGGTGCCGCTGTTCGTGAAGAAGACCTTCTTCTCGTAATTCCCGGGGGAGATCTGGGCGAGCTTCTCTGCGAGGACGGTCTGGTTCTCGTAGTAGAAATCGGTCCCTGCGAAGTGGGTCAGCTTGCCGACTTGTTCGCGCACGGCCCGGACGACCTCGGGATGCGCGTAGCCGACGGCGTTGACGGCGACCCCGGAGGCGAAGTCGAGGAGGCGGTTCCCGTCGACGTCGGTGACCCAGACACCGTCCCCCGAGGCCGCGACGATCGGGGAAGTCTTCGTGCTGGTCATCAGGAACCGGGAGTCGCGGGCGATCACTCTCTGCGCGTTCGGGCCCGGGATCGGTGTCCTCAGCACCACCCCGCGCTTCGGCTTGCCGGTCGGCGTCGAGGAGGCGGGCGGAACATGCTTCGGAGTGCTCTCGCTCATGGATCTCGCGGACGCGCACGCCGGTCCGAAGGTAAAATGTTCACGGGTGCAAGAGTTGACCTTCCTCCTCCTCTGGAACGTCTGCTTTTATGCCGCACGCCCGGGTCGTTTTCCCGGGATGGGCCCTTTGGACCGAGACCGCGTCGCTTCGTTCGACCACGAGGTCGAGGAGATCGAGGAGGTCGTCCCGGCGCGCGCCGTCCTCACGGAGCTCGCTCGTGGGTTTCTCCTGGTCCAGCAGACCGACCCGGCACAGGCGGTCCGCTTCGCCTCCACCTTCCTCAAGGAACGATCGGGACGAAGCCCTCCCGAGCGGGTGGAGTCGGTCCACCGGGTCACGATGGCGCGGCTTTCGCTCGGCCGCTTCCCCCAGGGCGCGGTCGAACGGCTCGACCGGTACGACCCGTAGGGATCGGGCGACCCTTCTGGGGCCGGGGGCCCTCTGCGGCGAAGTCCCGAATGGCGCGATAGGCATCGAGGTCGGCCGGGAACGTTCTTTGCGTCAGGCAAAGCCTCACACCGGTCGGGTCTCCGAAAAAGGACCCCGAGCAGACGAGCACGGATGCTTCGAGGGCGCGCCGGGCCAGTGCGTCTCCATCCTCGCCGGTGGCCGGACGGTCAAAGACGACCGGCGAATCGGGTCGGCGCATCTCGGGGAAGGAACTCCGGAGGGCAGAGGTGTTGGCTTCCAGGACCGCCCGGACGCGCTTCCGAATCGCCTCTCGCTCCCGGAGGGCACGGAGTGCGCCGGCAACCGAGTAGGAGGGGAGTAGGTTCCGGACGAGACCCGCGAAGCGGGCGAAATCGGAAAGGCACTCTTCGGGCGGGACCACGAAGCCCACGCGCAGGTCATCTGCCGCGAAGAACTTCGTGAACGACCCGGTCGCCCAGAGGTTCGGCCGCCCGACCCCGAGCATCGACCGCGCCCCGGCGAACTCCCGGAACGTCTCGTCGACCAGCAACCATCGAGCATCCGAAGCCCAGTCAAGGACCCGAGTGCGCTCCCAGAGATCCCCCTCGGGGTTGCGGGGCTGCGAGATGACCGCGAGGTCGACCGGGCCGGGGTCGTCGGTCGCGCGGAACCCCGCCCAGCGCGCGGTGTCGAAGAGCGGCGGGTACTCGGGAAAGCAGACGCGGCACCTGCCAGTGGGCTCTCCGTGGCGCGTGCGTCCCAGGAAGAGCAGGGCGACCGCGTTCGCCTGACTCGCTCCCGTGGTGAGGAACACGCGCGCGGGGTCGACTCCGAGGTCCTCGGCGAGGAGCCTTCGGAGCTCCGCCGGGTCCGCCTCGCGGAGGTCCCGTGCCGACGGGGTCGGGGCAGGGATTGCGTCCTTCATTCCGCTCTTCGCGAGGTTGTGCCGGCAGTCGTCGTGCCCATCGATCCAATCGGCGAGAGGGAACGCCATCGGAGCCCGGTAGGTCGCGACGGATAAACCGTACGTCGGGTCGGCCCGCCTTCCACGAGCGCTCGACGGCCAATACGAGGACGCCCTCGTTTCCCGTGCAAGGCAAGCCTCTTGAACGTCCGAGGTCGGCTCGCTGTCGAATGGCCGGACCCAAGCCTTCCGAGTCAGTAGTAGTGGGCCCGAACGGCCGGATCGTTTCCCTCTCGGCAGCGTGGTTCTCCGACGGGGCCCGCCGTCGTGCAGAGGCACGGCGCGCCGGACGATGCGTCGAGTGCGGGCGTGCACTTGTCCATCATCGGAGCCCGTACTGTTCGCGGAAGTGCCAGTGGAAGTTCCACGGGCACTACTTCTGGGACTCCGCCCGTTCCTACGTGCTGCTTCGAGACCACTACACCTGTCAGATCTGTCACGGCCGGCGTCGGGCTCGTCAGCTGGACGTCGACCATATCGTCGAGATCGCTGCCGGAGGCGCGGCGCTCGAGTACTCGAACCTTCAAACCGTCTGTCGCGACTGCCACCGTCTCAAGACGCAGAGCTTCCTGAGAGAGCGACGGACGCTCGAAGGGTATTCTCCAGGACCCGAAGCGCCTCTTCATAGCTCGTCGTAGCGTGCGAGCCCGAGGTCTGGGCATGAAGGTGGGGATCCTCGGAAGCGGGGACGTTGCGAGGGCGCTGGGAACCGGGTTCGTGACCCTCGGTCACGAGGTTCGGCTTGGGAGCCGTACGGCGTACAATTCGAAGACGGATGCGTGGGCGAAGGGAACGAGCGGCAAGGGTTCGGCGGGAACCTTCTCGGACGCTGCCGCGTTCGGCGAGGTCCTGGTCCTTGCTACCCTCGGCGTCGCGACCGTGGATGCGATCCGACAGGCAGGCGTCTCTCACTTCGACGGCAAGGTTGTGATCGATGCCACGAATCCCCTCTCCTTCTCTGCGCAGGGCGTTCCGAGCCTCGCAATCGGGCACACGACCTCGCAGGGAGAGGTCAATCAGAAGGCGATCCCGAAGGCGCACGTCGTGAAGGCGTTCAACACGGTCGGGAACGCCTCCTTCTTCCGTCCGAAGTTCGCGCAAGGTCCTCCGGACATGTTCCTCTGCGGCAACGATGCAGCGGCGAAGAAGAAGGTGGAAGAGATCCTCCACGACTTCGGCTGGCCGAGCGTCATCGACATCGGTGGGATCGATGGGTCCCGC
>DASPTO010000015.1:0-5679 GCA_035623375.1 Thermoplasmata archaeon | reverse complement strand
GCCTATCCATGAGACCTCGCCTGGGCGAATCTCAGCAGGTAGGGTTCGTCCTCAGCGCCAGCGCCCTGGATGCTGTCGACCATGTGGCGTTCGAGCGCTTCGGGGCCGAGCAGGTCCGAGACGAATCGGGCGATGATGTCGAGCCGCGTCCTCCGCCCCACTGGGGTATAGAGGAATACCATCTGGGTTCCTTTGTAGGGGCCTTCGATCTCCTCAACGACCCGGCCCAACGGCGGGAAGTCAACTACCCGGCTCGTGATCTTCCGCCAGTTGCCTCCCCGAAACGACTCGTGCGTGACGGTGACCCGGTTGGGAGCCTCCTCGAGGACTTTGAAATTCCTACCGCTCTTCTCGTGAGCTGCAGCGTGACCTTTCCAATTCATGAACTCCCAGAGGAGGTCAATGGGCACATTGTACATCGTGCCCTCTTCTCGGAAGTTGACCACCGAAGGAACGTGCGAGGGGTCGCGAGAACGGGCAGGTTTGGGGGCGGCGTCGGGCATGAGCCGCCCACTCCCCTCATTTACAAAGGCTAGACGACCGGCTAGGATTCGACGAAATGCGCCTTGCCCCCAATCGTTTTACAAAACGTAACAACGTTAAAATAAGAGTTTAATTTGTGTTAAACGCGTGCGGACCGCCCGAGCCGAAGCTCCCGCGACTCGATTCCTCGGAGTGCGCCTTACCGAGGAGGAGGAGTCCCTACTCGCCGATTTCCAACGCGACCACGGGCTCTCGACCCGTTCCGATGCGGTGCGAGCGCTCGTACGAACGGCGAGCGAACCGCGTACCGGGATGGTGGAACTCCCACCGACCCTGCGCGGAGAACTCGAGGAAATCGTCGAGAATGGCTACGCTCGAGACCTCGAGGGTGCAATTGCCCTCGCGACCAGTCTCGGGCTAGCGGAGCTAGCTCGGACCCACTCGGAACGATTGCCGGCGCTGCGCGAACGTGCGCGCTCGGTGAACGACCGACGAGAGGGGCGAAAGCGGGCGGACCGGGAGGGTCGGGGGCTCCTCGGGCGCTAGCCTCCGGACTGGGGGAACGGTTGCAACATGGAGTCGATGGCGATCGCCTGGAGCGAACGGAGCGGATTCATCTGCCGACTGTGCCGACAGGACGCCAAGCATAATGAGGTGCTGCACATCTCGTACTGTCCCGTCCACGGTCTGAGCTCTCCTCTGGACCAGCTGCCGTGGCGGCCGGAGGCGAGAGTATCGCGCGTCTCTACAGCCGTACGGGCGACCGCGGCACAACCTCTCTCGCCGGTGGGACCCGCGTAGACAAAGATTCTGCCCGCGTCCACGCCTACGGGGCGTTCGACGAGCTCGGAGCGGTGCTCGGGCTGCTCGAAGTCGAGCTTCCGTCCGAGCTTCGACAAATCCGCGAGATCGTTCGTCGCCTTCAGAGCGAGCTTTACATCGCTCAGACGGAACTCGCGACACCTCCCGGCCAGAAGAAGCCGAAACATCGGATCGAGGCGCGTCACGTCAAACGACTGGAATCCGACATCGAGAAACTGCGACCCTCGCACGCGCACCTGCGCACGTTCGTGCTCTCAGGAGGGTCCCGACCGGCGGCGCTTTTCCATGTCGCACGGACGATCGCGCGACGGGCCGAACGCGAAGTCTGGGCGCTCAATCGGACCGAGCCGCTTCCGCCGGAACTCCTCAGCTGGACGAACCGCCTGAGCGGGCTACTGTTCGCGCTCGCTCTCGCGACCAACCGCGCGTTGGGGGTCTCCGAGACCCCGCCCGACTACTCGGTGTAGCCCGGACGGCTTGGACGTATGGAGATCGGGATCGTCGGAAAGCCGAACGTCGGAAAATCGACGTTCTTCAACGCGCTCACTTTGCTCGACGTTCCGATGGCCCCCTACCCCTTCACGACCGTTGCGCCGAACCGTGGCGTGGCCGCTGTCCGGGCTCCGTGCCCGCATACGGAGAAGGGCGTCTCGTGCACCCCGGGCAACGCGAAATGCGTGGACGGAACGCGCTGGGTCCCGGTGAGCCTCGTCGACGTGCCCGGCCTCGTGCCGGGGGCTCACGCAGGGCGCGGACTCGGCCACAAGTTCCTCGATGACCTCCGGGCCGCGGACGGGTTCGTTCAGGTGGTCGACCTGTCCGGGTCGACGGACGACGAGGGCCGGCTCGCAGAGCATGGCAGTCACGACCCCGCCGAGGAAGTCCGCTGGCTCGAGGACGAACTCGTGGCGTGGGTCGCGGAGATCCTGAGCCGGGACTTCGCCCGGCACGCTCGTGGGACCGAGCTCGAGGGAAAGAAGGTCGAGGACTTCCTCGCGGAACGACTGACCGGCCTCTCGATCCCGCCGAGCGCGATCGCGACGGGGCTCCGCAACTCTCCTCTGGAGAGGACCCACCCCTCGCGCTGGACCGAGGAAGACCGCGCCAATCTTGCTCGTCGCCTGCTCGAGGCCTCGAAGCCGAGGCTCGTCGCGGCGAACAAGTGCGACCGTGCGACGAAGCCCGAAGCGGAGTCGCTCGCGAAACGGATCGAGCCGATCCCGTCCGTCCCCACCGCCTCGGACGCCGAGCTCACCCTTCGACGGGCGGCGCGCGCGGGACTGGTCGAGTACCGGCCGGGCGACCCCACGTTTCAGGTGCGGGAACCGAGCCGCCTCACGGCGCCCCAGTCGAAGGCGCTCGACGGGATCCGGTCCGTCCTCACGACGTGGGGCTCAACGGGAGTTCAACAGTCCCTCGAAGAGATGGTCTATTCCCGCCTCGGGATGATCGTCGTGTATCCGGTCGAGGACGAGACCCACTGGACCGACGGGCAGGGCCGGGTCCTACCCGATGCGTTCCTCGTCCCCGCGAACACTCCGGCGCGCGCGGTCGCCTACCGCGTGCACACCGACCTTGGCGAGCATTTCATTCGGGCGATCGACGGACGAACCCACCGTGCCATGGCCGCGGACCATCCCCTTGGGCCCAACTCCGTGGTCCGGATCGTCGCTCGGAAGTGATCGGGTCGCGTTCGATCGAACGGATTAGGCGCCTACGATCGAAGCGCCTACGGGAACCGGTCGAACAACGAACGGAAGCGCGCCCGCGCGAGCGAGGCGGCGGACGAGTTCCATCTCCCTTCCGGGGACCGGGAGCGCCAGCACCGAGCCTCCCGCGCCGGCCCCGGTGAGCTTCGCGCCCTCGGCCGCGGGCGCCGCCGCGTCGAGGAGCGCTTCGAGACGGGGGTGGGAAACGCCCACCGCGCGCAGGAGTTCTTGGTTCCGACCGAGCAGTTTCGCGACCCTGGGCCGGTCACCGCGTCCGACCGCCTCGATCCCCTCGGAGGCGACCCGACGGAACTCCTCGAGAAGTTCCGGGCCCCCCGGGGCCGCGAGTCTCGCGCTCACAGCACGAACGGCGTCGGCGGTGGACCGGGGGATGCCGCTGTACGCCACCACCCAAACCCACCCGGGGTCGCTCACGCGGCGAACCTCCCACCTGCGGTCGACAGAACGGATGGACCACAGCGGCTCTCCGGGTCCCCCGTTCACCGACAGGAAACCGCCCGCAACGACGGCGCTGGTGTCGCCCGGGCTCCCCACTCCCTGAGCTCCCCTCTCGACCTCGAAGCTTCGCTGAGCGAGCGCAGGACGGTCGATCCCCCCGCTCGCGTAGGCGAACGCCGCGGAGAGGGCCGCCGCGAACGCCGCGGACGATCCGAGACCGGCGGCCTTGGGAATCCGCGACACCGCGCGCACCTCGACCGGGGAGCGGCCCTTCCACCCGAGCTCGACCGCGGAGCGGAAGTATGGGTTCCTCGAGAGGGCATCCGGGTCGGCGTTGAGGCGCATTGCAGGGGCGGCGCGGACGAACACCTGCGTCAACAGGTCAATCGCGAAGACGAGTTCGGGAGCGCCGTGGACGACCGCATGCTCGCCGAAGACGATGCATTTGCCCGGCGCCTGAGCGGCGACGGGGAGAGAACCCGAGGCGATCGGGGGAAGCTCTTCGGTCATCGCCGTGATCGACCTCCCACCACGCGTTTCCCCCGGGCCGTCGGCACGATGCGCTGGGGCGCTGCTCCGGGACGCACCGGTTCCGGGAGTCCGAGGAGTCTCTCGAGGGTGACGGCGACGGCGGCGACCTCGCTGTGAGGCTGGTGGCCCACCGCGACGTTGTACCGGGCGGCCCGGTACAGCTCGGGCGGTACCTTCGCGCCCCCGACCACGAGCAGGATCCGGGAGTGACGGGCGAGCTTCGGAAGTGTCTTCGCGAGAGGGAGCCCGTACATCGTCAGATGGACCACGGCCCCGGGGAACGAGCGGACCAGGCTCTTCCAATCGTCGACCGGAACGACGGCGAACTCACCTCCCCAGCGGTGCGTCACCGACGCGACCGTCGCCGCGAGCCGGTCGTCGGGAGGATGAAGGTACATTCGACGAGCGCCGAACGCCCGAGCCGCGAGCGCGACGTGTGTTGTGAGGCGAGGGTCCCGTCCGGGTCGGTGACCGACCCGGAGGACCGAGACCTCGGGAAGAGGTCTACGCGGGGGCCGGTTCCTGGACGAACCGCTCGATCCGGTGACCACGGTACTCCAGCTTCTCCGACCGCTTGACGAGCGCCTTGAGCCGGGTCGGGCTCATCCCGAGCTCCTCCGCAACATCGGAGAAGAAGCGACCCTCGGGCCCCACGGCGTTGTAGATCTTCTGCTCGAGCTTCGTGTACTCGCGTTGCGGCATCATCGCGATCGCGAGCACCTCGGAGATCTCCGTGAGCGGCGACGTGGTGCTGATGTTGATCGTGGAGTAGTAGAAGTGGTAGCTCTTGTCCGGCTGGCGTCGCCCTTCGCGCGCCACCCAGCGCGTGTCGATGAGGCGGAGCTTCTCGAAGAACGCGAGTGCCTTCACGCCGTCCGCGCCGAACTCTCGCTCGATGTCCTCGAGCGTGAGCCAGTTCTCCCCGAGGCGTTGGACAAGACGGAGCTTGACCGGGGAATCGACCGCCCGCAGGATCGGAACGAGGTCGCTCACGTCGTTGACGACCTTGATGCGGTGCATGGTCGCGGACATCGTCACGCGGTCCTCCCGGAGGTCTCCTGGACGGTCTCGAGCAACCTTCGGCGGTACTTCCCGTAGCGGTCTCCCGGGTCGAAGCGGGCCGGGTGCGGGGTCCTCGTGGGTCCGGAGCAGGCCGGGCAGCGGTCCTGATAGGTATAGCGGTCGCAGGAGCGACAGACACGCAGGACGGAGTTCGTCATGTCCGCTCGAAACTCCCCTGCCCTCCGGCGGACTTGATCGACTTCAGGGCAGCCTCGGTGGCCCGCTTGAGGGTCTCCTCGGCGATCTTGTACTGGGTCGCCTGCACGCGGATCCGGTAGCGGGGGGCTCCGACGTACTGCACCTCGACCGCCTCGGGGTCCGCCTTCTCTGCCGCGAGCAGGGCCGAACGTACGTGATCGAGGCCGTCCGGCGCGGGGTCGCTCACCTCGAGGGTCCCGAGGATTGTGACATGTGGGGGAACGATGCTCTCCTTCGCAACCTTGAGGAAGGCGGCCGACCAGGGCGCCTTCTCGTTCTCCTTTTGGAACCGCTTCGGGTCCGCGGACGCGACCTCGAATGCCTCGAACAGCGACCCGTACTTTTCGATCAGAACGGGTCCGAACTGGTCTGCGGCCTCGGCCGCGGTAATCTTGAGGGGTTGGGCAACCTGCTC
>DASPTO010000014.1:0-2152 GCA_035623375.1 Thermoplasmata archaeon | reverse complement strand
GGGTCCCCGCTCCTCACCGGTTGGTCCGCATTAGACGTTGCTCGTTCCATTGCCCACGGAGCCGGTCCCGCCGCCGGACCACCGCCGCGGCGGTTCGCTCGCCGATCGGTGCAGCTCGGCCGCCTAACTCCCGGGGACCTTGGGCTCGGCATCGGGGGAAGGGTTCGCGCTGGGACTCAGGTACTTCTCGAAGAAAAGGACCGTCCGACGCGCAGCCTCGATCTGGTTTTCTCTGTGCTCGAACCCGTGTCCCTCATTCTCGAAGGCGACGAATTCGGCCGTTCCGCCGCGCTTTCGGACCTCCTCTACCACCTGCTCGGCCTCCCCGATCGGAACTCGGGGGTCGTTCCGGCCGTGGAACACGAGGAGCGGCGTCCGCAGCTGTTCGAGGTGATGGATGGGGGAAATCGACTCGAGGAACTCCCGGTCGTGTTCGAGACTGCCGTACTCGGCCTCTCGCTGGGCTCGCCGCCAGTCCGCCGTTCGCTCGAGGAACGTGACGAGGTTGGAGATCCCGAAGAGCTCGACCGCGGCACCCCAGAGCTCGGGATACGTAGTGATCGCCGAGAGCACCATGAACCCGCCGTAGCTCCCGCCCCAGATCCCAACCTTTCCCTCCTGCGCCTTTTTCGTCCGGACCAACGTGCGAACGATGTCTCGGAGGTCCCGGACCGAATCCATCCGTTTTCGGACGTCGTCGAGGTGGACGAAGCTTCGCCCGTACCCCGTGCTTCCCCGGACATTCGGCATGACCAGCCGCCATCCCTCCGTGATCATGCATCCCAGTGCCGGGTCGAACCAAGGGCGGGCCTGCCCCTCGGGTCCCCCATGTACCGCAAGGATGGTGCCCCGCGGCACGCGCCCTCGCGGGACGAACTCGAGACAGGGAAGCTGGAGTTTGTCCTCCGACTTCATCACGCGGAGGCGGGGTTCTGGAACCCGTTCGGGAGGTCGAACCCGCGACCGGGTGAGGCGTTTCGAGGT
The DNA here is from genome assembly GCA_035623375.1 of Thermoplasmata archaeon. GTDB lineage: Archaea > Thermoplasmatota > Thermoplasmata > Lutacidiplasmatales > UBA184 > Lutacidiplasma. The sequence continues at coordinate 1,168 of DASPTO010000014.1, read as the reverse complement.
ACCGGAGGCGAGCTCGAGGAGGAAGATCTCGTGACCGTTCGGCCAGCTGTGGTCGTACGCGAGCGCGGAGCCGTCCGGAAACCAGCTGAGCTCCCCGACGATCCCCTTGTGGGGCAGCGCGACGACACGGTCTGAGCCCGTGGCCGGCTGCACCAGGTGGAGTTCGCTGCAGCCGGCCCGATTGACCGAGAGCGCGAGGAGGTCCCCCGCGGGGGACGCACGGACGACCTCGACGTCCCCCGGGTATTCCTGGATGAGCTCGGGAGGCGATCCGTCGAACGGGTATCGAAGTAGCGAAAGGAACTCCCGGTCCGGATTCGTTGCGACGTAGACGCCATCGGCCCCGATGGTGGCGGAGCTCACGCTGACCTCCTCCGTGTGGGGATTGAGATGCACGCTGCTCCCCGAATCGAGGAGGAAGAGGTCGACGTTGAGGAAGGTGTTGAATCGCTGTACCAGGACCTTCATTCCCCGCGAAGCGACCGGCATCTGCCAGGCATCTCCCGTCCAGATGCGTTCGGGCGCGGAGGCAGTGTCGACATCGTAGCGGTAGACGTCAAAGAACCGGTGGTCCCGAGCGTTGGAGGCGAACAGGTAGCTTCGACCGTCGTCCGTCCAGAGCCCCGGGAGGTTCATCACCTTCGGGTCCGACGTCAGCGCACGGAACCCCGGGCTCGACCCGCGAGGCCGCTTCGCGAGGTCATAGAGCGCGAGCTGCCATGCCTCGTTCCCTCCCGAGTCTCGAGCGACGACGGCCCTCGGGAACTTGGGAGAAGCGTCGACCCGCCCTGCTCGTTCTGTCCCGAGCGCGAGCGGTCGCAGTCGTCCACCCCGGGTCGGCTTGCGCCAGACCTGGGGAAGTCCCGTCTCGTCGGAGAGGAACAGGACCTCCGTCCCGTCGAACGCGACCGAGGGTTGGAAGGACCGGGTGACCTCGAACCACGCCGTTAGTCGGTCTCCGGTCGGGGTTGAGGGACCGGGAGTGCCGCTCATGCTGGACCCTCCCTGGGGCAGTACGCACCCTTGAGGAACGCCGCCCCGATCGGATTCATCCTGGGTGGGCTCGAAGGATGCAAACCCCCTCCTCCGTCGGGCCGCTGTACTGTCGGGACTGCGCACGGCACTGGGGATTGGGAGCGGGAGCGGTCACGGCGAGCCCAATGAGGCC
>DASPTO010000013.1:0-9207 GCA_035623375.1 Thermoplasmata archaeon | reverse complement strand
TGGGGGCGGAGCGTCCCGTGGTCGAGTACCACCACAGTCCTTCTCGCTCGGGGTGCCCGGGACGAATGGGCTGTGGTGGTACTCGACCACGGGACGCTCCGCCCCCACGGTCTCGGGAGCGAGAGCGATCATTCGGGACGTCTCCAAGAGCCCCGCGTGCCCGTCGCTCGCCGGGGACTCCTTTCCCCGAAGCTCGTAGACGAACTCGTAATCGCAGAGAACGACGACCCGCGTTCCTGGATGCGCCTGCATGGTGGAGTCCGCGGCCTCGCGCAGAGCGGCCATGTGCCCCCGCTCCCCGTGGCCCGAGAGCACCAGAATGCGCCGCGCTCCCCATCGAGCGAGCTCCGAGAGGACCCCGGCGACGTAGGTCTCGAGCTCGGAGATTGTGAGAGAGATGGTGCCGGGGAATCGGCGGGCGCCGGGGGCGGAGCCAAACGCGACCGTGGGAGCGACCAGCGCATCGAGCCGGTCGGCGAGGGCGAGAGCGGTCACTTCCGCCTGGATCTGGTCCGAGCCGAGAGGTAGGTGAGGGCCGTGGGCTTCCAGGCAACCCACAGGTACGATCAGGAGAGGGTTCGATTTCATCCTCTGAGCAAAAGAGCGATAATCCAGGTCGACGAGCCGGTGGGAGCTGCTCACGAGAGAATGAACCGGCCGAGCGTATTTAACGCGGGCCGAGAGGTCGAGAAACGGCCGATTCCCGGACCGAGGGAGGGACGCTCATAGCGGTCCGGTGTATACGGTCTAGATTCGCCCGTCCGTTCCTTCACGGGGGAGCGGACGCAGCCGCCGACTCCGCTTCACCGCCTCCGCTTGCAGAGGCTTTTCGTTTCGGGGCTCGGGCTCGCTTTCGTGCCGGAACCGGTGACGGAGCGGACCGTTCGGCGGGCGCCGGGGCCGGTGATTCGGCCACGGGGGAGCCTCGAGCCTTCGTGCCGCTCGCCCTCGGGGGCGTTCGGGACCGCTTCGCCTTCGCCTTCGGCGTCCCCTTCGCGCCCTCTTTCTTCACCCGGGTCGGACACTCCGGGTTGATGCAGAGCGTCCAAGGAGGGCGACCCGCCTCGATCGCGGTCACGACCGGTGCCCGGCAGACCGGGCAGGGCGGTTGGTCCTTCTCGAGCTTTCCGCGCTGAGGGAGCGGATAGGTGACGCGACACGTCGGGTAACCGGAGCAGCCGACGAACCGCTTTCCGGCGAACGAGTATCGGATCTGGAGCGGACTCCCGCAGTTCGGGCAGACTCCGATTCGGAACGCCTTGTGGTGCTCGGAACAGTCCGGGTTGATGCAGTACAGGTCCGGACGTACTCCTCGGAACGTGATCTTGACTCGCGGAACCTTGCAGGTACCGCACAGGAAGTCCGGTGCTGGCTCGATGAACCCGGCTGACGGAAGCGAATAGGTCGCGGAGCATGACGCCGGGTTGTTCGAGCACTGGACCCACCTCGCACCGCGCGGGCTTCGCGCGAGTCGAAGGGCTCCGCCGCATCTCACGCACGGGCCGACGTAGTGCTGCCGGTCGAGCGCTCCCGTGAGCGTCTCCCGCACTCCGTGGGAGTTCGCCGTGAGGAGCGCGTACGCCTCTCGGAGCATCTCGCGGGACTCCTCGATCACGTCCGCCTTCGGCTTCTTCGACTCCGCCACGAGCTCCATGTCCTCCTCGAGGCGATGGGTCATCTCGGGGCGGGTGATCACGGGCGCGTGCGCCTTGAGCGCCTCCGTCACGGCAATGCCGGTCGAGGTCGGCTCGAGCTGGCGAGCGCTCACGTAGTGCCGGTCGAACAGCTTCTGTAGGACGTCGTGGCGAGTGCTCTTCGTGCCGAGGCCGAGACGTTCCATCTCCTGGATGAGGGAACCCTGAGTGTACCGCCGCGGGGGCCGGGTCTGGTCCTCGACCATCTCGACCTTCGGGACCGCGACGGTCTCCCCCACGACGAGTCGCGGCATCGGGACCTCGTCCGGCTTCGAGTAGGGGTAGATCCGGTACCACCCCGGCTCAGTGAGGTGCTGGCCCTTCCCTTCGAACCGCTCTCCCTGGACCTCGACCGCCGCTGTCCGAGCGATCCCCTCGGCATCGGGAGCGATGGTCGCGAGGAACCGCCGGACAACCAGCTCGTAGATGGTCGCGTGCTCCGGCCGGAGCTTTTTCGGGTCGACCACTCCGGTCGGGTAGATCGGCGGATGGTCGGTCGTCTCGGTCCGCCCGCGCGTGGGCCGGAAGCTCGGCTGACGAAGGACGAACTCCGCCGCTTCGCCGAACGGCCCCTCTCGGAACTTCTCGGCGAGCGTCCGCAGGCCGAGCCCACGCGGGTAGACGGTGTTGTCCGTTCGGGGGTAGCTGATGAGGCCCTGCGTGTAAAGGTCCTCCGCAATTCGCATCGCCCGCGCCGCTCCGAGCCCGAGCCGGGTCGCCTCGGCGACGAACAACGTGGTGGAGAACGGAACCGGCGGCCGTCTCCGGGTGTTCTCCTCAGAGAACTCTCGAACGGTCCCGCTCTTCGCGTTCGCGACGCGATGGAAGATGCGCTCGGCGTCCTCCTTCTTCTCGAAGACCCCGTGATGGTGGTGAAGTCGGAACTGCTCGCCGTCCTTCTCTCCCGTTGCGACGATCTCCCAGAACGGTGTCGGGACGAACTCCTTGATCGCCTGGTCGCGTTCGACGAGCAGGGCGAGGGTCGGCGTCTGGACCCGGCCGACCGAAAGGAAACTCCGCCCACGTTGATGCGCCGTCAGCGAGAGATACCGGGTCAGGAGCGCCCCCCAAACGAGGTCGATCTCCTGGCGAGCCTCCCCGGCCTCGGCGAGCGCGTGGTCGAGCTCCTCGAGGTGGGCGAAGCTCGTCTCGATTGCGTCGCGCGTGAGCGCGCTGTAGCGCGCTCGCTTCACCTCGATCCCCGGATGGAGCCGCTGGAGAAGCTCGAGGGACTCGAGACCGATCAGTTCGCCTTCGCGGTCGAAGTCGGTCGCGATGATCACTCGGTCGAACTCCCGTACGATCGACTGGAGGGCCGCGACGATCCCCTTCTCGGTCACTCGCTTCTGCGGTCGGGTTTCGAGCAGCTTCGGAAGGCCGTGGAGCGTCCACTCCGAGAACTCCTTCGGGTAGTCGAGCTCCACGATATGGCCCCGGAGCCCGACGACCGCGTAGTGGCCATCCGGCCGGTCGAATCGGAAGACCGGCGTTCCTTCGAGACGGGTCCGTTGCATCCGTCCGTCGGACAGGACGATCGCGATGCGGAGCGCGGTGTTGAACTTCTCTGTGACGACGAGAGTGCGAGCCACGGCCCGATATTCACGTCGGGCTCTGTAGATAAAATCAGGGGACGACGGGGGCGGGTCGGACGTTCCGAACGTGAGCGCGCGCGTCCGACCGGAGCCGAAACGCGGCGTTCCGTTCCCGGGGCCGGACCGGGTGCGCCGGACGTTGCCCTCCGGTTCTTTATACGGCCCGTGCGGTCGGGGCGACCGACGCCGCGGTAACTCAGTTTGGGAGAGTGCAAGACTGAAGATCTTGAAGCCGCCGGTTCAAGCCCGGCCCGCGGCATCCCTCTCGAAGGAGGGGCGGTAATCCGATGGAGCGACGCTACGCCCGTTTCCGCCGTGCACCGATCGACCAGTACCCCGGAGCGACCGAGGTTCCGGACAAGGGGATGTGTCTTTCCGTGTTCCTGGTGCTCGAGCATCCGGAGAGACCTGGTTCCGTTCTCGTAGGCCAATTGGACCCGTCCGGACCCTGGTGGGAGGTTGGTGCGATCGACCCGAACCGGGTCCGGGCGATCGGGGAGCGTTGGATGCTCCCGTCGTGCCAGTTGATCCTCTTCGAATCCCCCATGGATGCCGCCCATCGGATCCTGAAGGAGCAGCTCGGGTCTCCTCCGATTCCGCTCGAGGGCCCGTTCGTGTTCTCCGACCCCTCTCCGCGACCCGAAAGTCCCGGGAAGGACCCCCATTGGGACATCCACTTCGTCTACCGGGGGCGATGGGAGTCCAGAAAGCTGCCTGCCACGCCCGTGTGGAAACGACTGGATTTCGTCGAGGTCGCCCGGACGGCGCGGGGCCAATTCGCCCGCGACCAGGGCGACGTTCTCGAGCTGGTCGGACTCCGGCCGAGGGACTGAGCCGGTAACGGAATCCGGCCCATCCGGCCGAACCGGCTCGACCCCAGAACGGGACCGTGGGGGTTCTCTACCGCGAGGGAACGAACCAGACGTCGGTGATCGAGTACTTGGGGTTCGTGTCGAACCGTGCTTCGATCGGCATCCCGACGTACATGTCCGACTCGGCACAGTCGCGCAGCCGAACGAGGAGGAGGCTACCGACGCCGTCGAACTCGACCAGCGCGAGGTTGTACGGGGTTTCCTTCAAAAACGCCTCGCCCCCGAAATGGCACGTCGTCCACGAATGGACCCGGCCGTTCGTCGGGAGGTCGATCCACTCGGTCGGAGCCCCGCAGACCATGCAGTGACTGCGAGGGGTTCCATAGACGAAACCGCACTTCGGCTTCCGGCACTTCGAGCCCCGGAGCTTCCCCTCGGCGAGTCCGAGGAAGAACGGGGAATCCTCGGCATAGCTGTGGACGTAGTTGATAGAGTAAGGGCTCCGGACGATCAGGCTCTCGACGCCGTCCGGGTCGCGGTAGACCGCGGAACCGGACCGGTCGAGCTCCGCTTGGACGTCCCGGAACTTCGTAAAGGTCGGGGGACGCGCGCTCATCGGAACCCCCGTTCGAGGATCGAGACCGTCACGGACGAACCCGTTCCGGCGTGGCTGTGGATCGCGCCGCGACGAGGCTGCTTCAGCTGCAGGGTCGGGTCGCCGAAGTGCTTCGGAATCGTTCCTTGCAGTTGCCAGAACGCAAAGACCGCCTGCATGAGACCCGTGGCGCCGACCGGATGTCCGCACGCGATGAGACCGCCCGAAGGGTTCACCGGGATCGCCCCCGCGTTCGGGACCGGGAATCCGTAGTCGATGTTCCTCAGGAACGGGTCTCCTCGCTCAACGAAACCGTACCCCTCGCCGTACCGGCACAGACCGAGGTCCTCGTACGTCTGGATCTCGCTCGAGGCATATGCGTCGTGGAGCTCGATGAAGTCGATCTCCTTCGTCGGCCGAGTGATCCCCGCCATCCGATACGCCTCGATCCCGGCGGAGCGCCCGGCGCGGAAGGAGTGGACGCCCGGGTACGGGAGGTCTTCGTAGTCCCTCGCCTTCTCATGCGGGAGGAGAGGAACGTGCCCGAACGGACGGTCGGCGAGCCGCATCGTGTCGGTCCCGCAGCCAACGCCGGTAATCTGGACGGGCTTGTCCGTGAACTCCTTGGCATGCGATTCGTCGCACACGACGACGCAGGCCGCCCCGTCGCTCATCGTGCAGATCTGTTCGCGCGTGAGCGGGTAACTGATCATCTCCGACCGGAGGACCTCGTCGACCGTGAGGCGCTTCGGGTATTGCGCATACGGGTTGTGAAGCGCGTTCGTGTGATTCTTGACCGAGACGAGGCTCATGATGCGGCTTCCCTCGGCGATGGCGAGGCGTTGTGCCTCGCGCTCGTCCTTCACGTTCGCGAACTTCCCGAGCCGGAGGTACTCGTAGATGTGCCGGACGACCATCAGGGCGTAGTACCCTGTGTAGAAGCCTCCGAGAGGGAAGTCGAAGTTCGTATCGGATGCGAGAGCGATGAACTCGTTCCCTTTCCAGGTGGGAACCCGGCTCATCGTCTCGAACCCCGCGGCAAGACATACGTCCATCCGCCCGCTCGCGACCGCTTCGTACGCCGCTTGGAAACACTCGCCTCCAGTGGCTCCTCCCCACTCGATCCGGACCGACCCTTTCGGGTTCATTCCGAGGTAGTCCTGGACCATGCTAGCGGCCTTGAGCTGCCGTGCGAAATGGTCGGAGAAATAGGAGATCCGTGTGCCGTCGATCCGATCGGCCGTGAGGTTCGGGATCCCCTTGAGCGCGTAGTCGTACGCCTTCTTGACCATCAGGCGGAAGTCCATCGCCGGATGCGCCTTCGCGAACTTCGTGACGCCTCCCGTAACCATGTAGACGCGTCGACCGCGCTGGGATGCGGTACGGCCGGGGGTCGGCTTCGGGGAGGCGCTCTTCGAACTCCTTTTCGAACGCGCGGGCACGGTGATTCCCTCGCGCGGCCCAACCGGGTCCCCTTCATAACCTTCTCACGAGAGCGCGCGCGCAGGTGGTGTCGGAATCGTTTAACGCGGACCGCCTCTGTTCGATGCGATGGCGCGCGACGAGGCACCTCCAAAGGACCTTCTCTCGATCTCGGACATCGCGAAGGAGCTCGACCGGCTCCTCGCGCGAGCGGCGACGCTGAAGGCGGAGCGGGCTCGGGGAGTCAAGCGACCCTTGCTCGCGGGAAAGGACCTCGCGATGATCTTCGAAAAGCCTTCGACGCGCACCCGTGTTTCGTTCGAGGTCGCGATGAACGACCTCGGCGGCCATGCGCTCTACCTTTCGTCGAAGGACCTCCAGCTGGGACGCGGGGAGACGATCGCAGACACCGCCCGGGTCCTCTCCCGATTCGTGGACGGGGTCTGCTACCGCGCGTTCCGTCACACGGACATGGTCGAGCTCGCACACTGGGCGACGATCCCGGTCATCAACGCCCTCGACGACCTCGAGCATCCGTGCCAGATCGTCGCCGACCTCCTGACGATGCGGGAGCGGTGGAAAGGACGGTTCGCCGGCCATCGCCTCGCCTGGGTCGGGGACGGCAACAACGTCCTCCAATCCCTTCTCCTCGGTGCGGCCGCCGTGGGACTCGACCTCTCGGTCGCGACCCCGAGCGGCTATCGCCCTCAGCCCGAGTACGTCCGTGCCGCCGAGGTCCTCGCCCGGAACACTCGGACGACCCTTTCCCTCACCACCGACCCGAAGGAAGCGGTCCGCGGAGTCGACGCGATCTACACGGACGTCTGGGTGTCGATGGGTGAGGAGGCCGAGACCCAGGCCCGAGAGGAGGCGTTCCGAGACTTCCAGGTGAACGACGCGCTCGTCGCGCTCGCCAAGCCGTCGGCGTTCGTGCTCCACGACCTCCCCGCCCATCGCGGACAGGAGATCACCGACTCGGTCCTCGACGGTCCGCGCTCGGCCGCGTGGGACCAGGCGGAGAATCGGTTGCACGCCCAGAAGGCGATCCTCGAACGATTCCTCGCATCGAAGGCGCATCCCCGCGCCCGGCCGTGAACCAGGCCTTCGGGTGGGGTGCAAAACTCGAACGTGTTCGACTACTCGCATCGTGACCGGAGAGCGCAGCGCGACGTCGACCGGGCGTTCTACGCGCTCGTGGGCCTCACGTCCGGCCTCACGATCGTCGCCCTCGTTCTACCGCTCCCTGTGGTCGGCATTGTCTGCGTGATCGCCCTTGCGGTCCTCGGCTTCGGCTACATGGGCTGGTCGGACCGGACCCTGGACGACTACACGAGCGAGCTGCGCGCGGCGCGAGAGGGGCGACTCTCGGACGGATTCGTCCGAGCCGAGATCACGACCGCGGTGGGTTCTGGCCGCGAAGCGGGAGCTCCTCCCACTGTCTCCCCTCACTCGCGGCGCAGGACCCGTCCGAGCGATGGGGCTGCGACCGGCGTCCGTCCGCGGTAGCCCTGGAAGTCGGTTCAGTCCGAGGCCGGCCCTTCCGGCTCGGCTCGCAGGCGCACCTTGAGGAGATGCTCCAGCTTCCGGACGAGCGCGTCCGGAGGTCGAAAGCTCCCCGACTCGATCTTGAGGACGACCGATTTCTTCTCGTTCAGCATCTTTCCAAGCACTTCGGGGGTCCACTGGAGGGACTCGCGGGCGAGACGGATCCGCTTGTTCCAGTCCGGAGCGAGCTCGAGCTCGCCGATCTCCTGGTAGAGGTCCCGTTCCTCGAGGCGTCGGCGAGTCCCGGTCGGTCGACTGATGCTGACTCCGGGGCGGAACGGTGTGTGAGCTCCGACGGGAGCGGACGCGGTCGCCGGAACGGGGTCGACCGGGATACCGAACTTGGCGCAGTCGGGGCAGACGGCGAGGATCGAATGCTCCAGGCGAACCCGGCTCGTCGACGGAACATCCTTGCCGCACATCTCACAAAGCATGGTTCCTTCCTACGACCGAGCAGGACGGTGACGAGTCCTCCGACGTTCTTCCATCCTTCGGCGTCCGTCCTCGAACCGCGACCGCTCTTCGACCGTCTCGAGGAGCAGAGGTGGAACGGGAACCGGTCGTCCGTTCGCATCGACCGCCACCATCGTCACGAACGCCTCCCCCACCGGGCGTGGGTCACCTCCGTGGGTCGACTCCGCCCGCACCCGGACCCAGACCTCCATCGAGGACGTTCCCACGTAGGTGAGTTCCGCTAGGAAGTCGACCACATCCCCCACATGGACCGGGGAGAGGAAATCGACGCGGTCGAACGACGCAGTGACGCAGCTCGCCTTCGAGTGTCGCGTCGCGGTGATGTAGGCGACCTGGTCGATCTCAGATAGGATGTGGCCGCCAAAGACGTCCCCGGCGAAATTCACGTCGGTCGGTAGCATGAGTCGGGTCGTGGTCGCCCGGGACGAGCTCACGGTGGAGGCAACCTGCTCCGGCACGTGCTCCGCCTCGCGCAAGGACGGGGGGCCGACGAGGCGACTCTCTAAAGCGGTTTCGCCGGGGCGGTGGCGTTCATCGCACTCCGAAGACGAACGCACCGCCTCCGTACGGCTCGCGGCGCACGTCGCGGAATCCCGCGGTGCGCACCAGCTCTGCGAGCTCGGTCGTGGTGCGGAGCTGCATCTTGCGATGACAGACCCGGACCACCCAGAACGCCATGAGACGGGCCGGAGGTGGACCGCGCTCGAAATCGTAGACGACAATCCGACCTCCGGGGGCCAGGACGCGGGCGGCCTCCCGACACGCCTTCTCCCCGTCGGAGAAGTGATGGAACGACATCAGCGAGACCACCCGGTCGAACCGACCTGCCCCGTACGGGATGGACTCTGCCACCCCCTCGACAAACGTGACGGGTGCCTGAGCTCGGCGCCCCCTCTCGACCTTCTTCGCGTTCGGCTCGAGGACGACGAGCTCGCGCGCACCGCTTCCGATTTCGACCGTAGTCACACCGCTCCCGCCACCCAGGTCCATGAGGCGGGTCCCCTCGGGCTCGACGATCGATCGAAGGTGCTCGAGAAGCCTTCGTCGGGTTCTGACTCGGAGCCGGTCCCTGA
>DASPTO010000012.1:0-2309 GCA_035623375.1 Thermoplasmata archaeon | reverse complement strand
TCTCACCGACCGAACCCTCGCGGGGGAATCCACCTCTCGGCTGTTCCCGGTCGGGCCGGTGACGATCGAGCGCATCGTACGCCGCGCCGCCACGTCGGCCAAGATCCCGCGTCGAGTCACCCCCCACATGCTGCGCCATACCCTCGCGACCGCGCTCCTCTCCCGGGGGTGCGACATCCGATACATCCAGAAGCTCCTCGGACACGCCTCGGTCGCCACCACCCAGATCTACACGCACGTCGACACGCAGGCGCTCCAGAACGCCTACCAGCGGGCGAAGCCGCAATATTAACCGCCCCAAGGGCTCGGGACGCTCGTGGCCGACGACCACGCGGACGTGCTCATCCTCGGGGCCGGGATCTCCGGGTGCGCCCTCGCCTTCCACCTCGCGCGTCGCTCGGTCGGTTCGGTCGTCGTCTACGACCCGCAGACCCCGAGCGCCGGAGCGACCGGCCGGGCGGCGGGCATCGTGACCGAGCAACTGTGGGACCCCTGGGACGTCCAGGTCGTGCGGGAGTCGAAGGAGGAGTACGCCCAGCTGGCCCAGCGATACGACCCGTCCGCGTACGCCGTGAACGGCTTCGCCCGCTGGACCCACAACCGCGAGGCGCTCCCGGTCTTGGAGGCGGCGGTCGAGAGGCTTCGCCGCTGGTCCGTCCCGGTGTCCTCGATCGACCTCGCCTCGCTCGCGGAAAAAGTGCCCTGGGGCAAGTTCGATGGGGTGCTGGGGGCGATCTGGAGCCCGAACGACTCGGTCGTTACGCCCAGCCGGATGGCTGAGCTGTACGCGGAACGGGCCCGAGAGCTCGGAGTCGACTTCATCTTGGGATCCCCGGCCAGCCACTTCGCGCGTGTTGAAGATCGATGGGAGGTCATCGTACGAGGCCAATCGACCCGGGGGCGCCAGGCCGTGGTGGCGGCGGGGGCCTGGTCGAAGAAGGTCCTCGAGTCGGTGGGGTACCCGCTGCCGCTCGCCCCGTACCGGACCCAGGCCGCGGTGCTCCGCCCCTCGACGGAGGACCGTCGATTATTCCCGTCGGTTCACGACATCGACCTGGACGTGTACGTGCGCCCGGAAGAGGTCGGTCGCATCCTGGCTGGGGACGGGACCGAGCTCGTGGAGGTCGACCCGGACAAATACTCGACCGGCGGGGACGAAAAGTTCGTGGCCCATCTCGCCGAGAGCTTCGCGAGCCGGTTTCCGGGCTGGGCCGACGCGGAGCTCGTGCGTGCCTGGGCCGGCGTGTGCGTCGCCACTCCCGACCGCCGACCGCTGATCGGGCCCGTTCCGAGCGCCGACGATCTGTTCGTGCTGACGGGATTCAATGGCTTCGGAGTGATGCGCGCGGGAGGCGCCGCGGCTCGGCTTGCCGGCGTGATGGCCGCCGATGACCCGGCCGCCCGGGAGTACGAGCAACTCAGTTCTGTCCTTCCCGACCGATTTGGGGATGTGACAGCGCCGTTCTCGTTCGCGATCCGCCCCGGGTTTACGCTCGAGGCCGGGCCGGACCCACGATTCTAGTGGCCGACGCGATTCGCTGTTGGTTCGGTCCGGGGGCTATGTCCTCAGCCGGAGGAGCGGAGCCGCGCGAGTTTCTCCAGAAACTCGACTCCCTCACCGGTGGTCATCGGCTTTCCGTCCTCTCGCGTCAACGCAAGGCCTGCCATGGCGCAGGCCGCCTCAGGCGGCTCCCCATCCAGCAGGGCCTTGACCGCCACTTGCTCCCGGCGGCTTAGGGAAAGCCCCGAGAGCGTGAACTCCTCGAACGCCTCGAACGCAATCGGGGCCACGAGCCGAGCGAGTTTCGCCATTTCGGCGGCGTAGAGTCGAATCTCCTCCTGCGCGTGAGGATCGAGCCGCAACGAAAGGAAATGAAAGAGATTCCACAGGTCAATCTTCCAGTACCATTGAGTATAGTACGCCACCGGCAACAGGAGTCGCGCCGTCTCGCGTGCGACACCCGCGTCGAGTGCGCGAGTGTAGGCGGTGTACGCCTCCTTCGATACACGGTCGAGGTCCGACCGGAATCTCTCGACCACGTCGGCGGGCAAAGGATCCCCTCTGCCCTGACGGTTCCGGGTCGATTGATGGCGCACTTCTTCCGGCGGGGGAACCTCGTATTCGTCTGGGACGACGCTGTAACGAGCCGAGTACTCATTCGTAGAGCTTACCCGGTGACGGATCCACTGTCGTGCAACGAAGATCGGAAGCCGAACGAGGAACTTGAGTTCCACCATCTCGAACGGCGTAGTGTGGCGATGGCGCATCAGATATCGAATCAGACCGCGATCGTCCCGTAGGGTCTTCG
>DASPTO010000011.1:0-2948 GCA_035623375.1 Thermoplasmata archaeon | reverse complement strand
ATCGCCCCCAGGAGAAGACCGCCAGAAAGCCCGGTCACGACGCCGCTTGCGGCGTCGAAACGGTACTTCTCGAGCAGGGGGGCCGCCGCGCGGTTGGCCATCGCCACCACCCGGGCGTCGCCCCGCGATTCGCCTTCGATCGGCTGGCCCTCGACCGCCACGATGAGCTGGATTCCCTTCGCATCCGCCCAGTCGAGAAGGGTCCGACCGATCGCGTTCAGCATCGAGGGAGGCGGCTGGATATCCGAGAGGACCACCAGCAATTGGTCGCACGAGCGGTCGACCCCGCAGACGAGCTTGCTCGCGTAGAATCGGACCGGCGCGCTGACCACTCCCTCCTCCATGATCACGGTCGGCGGGAACTCCTCGCTGATCATGTAAGCGACCAGGGTCATGTCGAGCGAGTGCACGAGATAGGAGGCGGCGACCGACCCGACGAGACCGTGGGTCGGAAAGCCGACCACCATCATCGCGCCCTTCAGCGGCTCGTCCCGGGTGTCGACGATGCGGACGTCAGAAACGCCCATGCGTACTGGTCCTGAGGGCGACCTCGAGGTAAGCCCACCCCGCCCGCGCTTATGCGGCTTTGGGCTCAAACCCGTTGGACCCGTTCTCCTTTTAAACGGGCTCGACGCATGTTGAAGGCAGTCCCCATGAAGGTACTGATTACCGGCATCGATGGGTACTCTGGCTGGCCGCTCGCCCTTCACCTGCTCGGTCGCGGGCACGAGGTGTTCGGGATCGACAATTTCGTCACGCGACGGCGGGTGAAGGAGGTCGGCTCCTGGTCGGCGGTGGCGATCCCCTCGTTCGCGAACCGCCAGAAGGCGGTGCGCACCCTCCTCGGAAAGGAACTCGGGTTCTACCGCGGCGACCTCGGCAACTACGCGTTCGTCCACTCGGTCCTCGAACGGGAGAAGCCGGACGCCATCGTTCACCTCGCGGAACAGCGAAGTGCACCGTACTCGATGATCGATGTCCATCACGCCGTCGCGACGCAAGTGGAGAACCTCACCGGCACGCTCCACCTCCTCTACGCCATCCGCGATGCCTGCCCTAAGGCCCACCTCGTGAAGATGGGCACGATGGGCGAGTACGGGACACCGAACACCGACATCCCCGAGGGGTTCTTCGAGACGGAGTTCCGCGGCCGCAAGGACGTCCTCCCGTTCCCCCGCCAGGCCGGCTCGTGGTACCACTGGAGCAAGGTGTTCGACTCGGGCGACGTGATGTTCGCCTCCAAGATCTTCGGCATCGCCGCCACCGACGTGATGCAGGGGGTCATCTACGGGATCCGCACGGCCGAGATGAGCGACCATCGCCTCCTCACGCGGTTCGATTTCGACGAGACGTGGGGCACGGCGCTCAACCGGTTCATCGCGCAGTCGGTGCTCGGCCTCCCGATCACGCCGTACGGAAAGGGCGAGCAGCGTCGTGGATTCATCGCCCTCGAAGACTCGATGCAGTCGCTCCGCCTCGCGGTCGAGAACCCGGCACAGCCGGGCGAGTACCGCGTCTTCAACCAGTTCGACGCCGCCTACTCGGTGAACGAGCTCGCGGAGACCACCGCTCGCGTGGCGAAGGAGTTCGGGCTCTCGCCCGTCATCGAGCATCCGCCCGACCCGCGTGTCGAAGCCGAGCAGCACTACTACAACCCGATCCACGAGCGCCTCTACACCCTGGGATACCGGCGCACCCGGGAACTCGAAGAGGTCGTTCGCGAGATCTTCCACGACCTCCTGCGGTACCGCCGCCGCCTCGAGGCCCGGCGGTACGTGGTCCAGCCGACCGTCCAGTGGCGGTCGGTCGACAGCCGTCCGGCCATCCTCGCCCGGCACGCCTCGACGCCCGCGCCACCCTCGACCGGGCCCGGCGAGCCGACGACCGAAGGACCCCCGGCCTGACCTCACAATGGAAGCCGTCGTCACCCTCGCGGGCGAGGGAACCCGCATGCTCCCGTGGAGCCGGGGGCTGCGGAAGGAGTTCCTTCCCCTCTACGACCGCGGTAGCAACGGCGCTCCGGTCCTGAAACCGGTCGCCCACCTGGTCGTCGAGACGCTCGTGGCGGCGGGGGCGTTCCACCTGACGATCGTCCACCAACCCCGGGACGCCGAGGCGGTCCGGAACTACTTCACGGTCGACCCGAAGTTCCTCCGCCGGCACCGCCATCATGGCGACCGCCTCGCCGAGACCCGCCGCTTCTACGACACCCTCGGGCGGCTCCGGGTCTCCTTCGCGGTCCAGGACCGGCCCCGAGGGTTCGGGGACGCCGTGTCGCGGGCGAGAGGGTCTGTCGGCGGACAACGGTTCTTCCTGCACGCCGGGGACGCCGTCCTGTTGGAACCCCACCGCGGAAACATCCTCCGCGCAATGGGAGCGCTCCTCGAGCGGGACGGTCTCGACGCCGTGCTGCTCGTCCGGAAGGTGTCGGACCCCCGACGTTACGGGGTCGTCGAGGGCCGCCGGGGCCCGTCGGTGCACGGGATCGCGCGCCTCGACGTCACGGCCATGGTCGAAAAGCCGGAGCGCCCTAAGTCGCACTGGGCAGCCACGGCCGTGTACGCGTTCCACCCTTCGATCTTCGCCGCGCTCGAGAAGTACCGCCATGCCGAGCATCCGGCCGAGCTCGAGCTGACCGACGGGATCCGCACCCTCCTCGCGGATGGGGGCCGAGTCGCAAGTCTCGTTCTGAGCCCGCGCGTCGGGGAGTGGTGGTCGGTCGGCTCGCCCGAAGGGTTCGGTCGCGCCCTCCGCCGGACGCGTGTCGTCGCGGCGCGCGCCCCCGCCGAACCACACCGTTAAGATGCGTCGGAGCCTCTCGGTGAAACGCTCCCGAGCGGGCTCGCGTCCGGACGGAGCGAGGGTACAGTTCCGATGAAGCGCCAGATGGTGGACATGCTGTCGGAGCTCGTGAAGATCCCGAGCGACCCGTTCTCCGACAAGCAGGA
>DASPTO010000010.1:0-7854 GCA_035623375.1 Thermoplasmata archaeon | reverse complement strand
TCGAGCGCGGCATTGGAGCTATTGTTCGACGGGGACGACGGAGAGGACGTGGAGGAGACCTTCAGGCTGGCACTCGCGTTCGCGTCTCCGCCGCTTTGATCGGTCACCGTGACCTCGATCGACAAGCTTCCTGTCGCGGTCGGTGTGCATACCCATGACGAGCTGTTCTTGGTCGTGCATCCCGTCGGCAGTCCGGTGTAGTCGTATGAGAAGGGAGGAGTCCCTCCCGATGTGGTCGTCGTAAGCGTCGTCGAGTTCCCGAGCACGATGCTGGACGGCTGGACCGTAAGGGCGACCGTGAGCGCGAGCACTCCCGCCGTGAATAGGATCGGCTGGTGGACGGCGGCGCCCGACACATTGACAGCTCCCGAATTGGGGCTTGCCGAATATCCCGAGACCGCGCCCACGGTGAACGGATACACCCCGTTCGGCTCGGCGAACGAGATCGTGTTGGCCGAGCTCTGCTCGGGGACCCCGGCGAGCGTCACCGACCAAGGGGTGGACGACGGAAGGCCGGTCTCCGTGAAGTTCACTGGGTAGGTCCGGACCGCGCTAAAGCCGACGAAGACCTCCCGGGGCAGACCATGAATCGTCACGTTGCCCGAGGTCACGTTGGCATCGTACCCGGCGACCGCACTGACGGTGAACGGCCACGTTCCATTGGCGTCCCGAAAGCCGATCGAGTTCGTCGAGGAGGAGTTGGCGGTGTGATTGAAGGTCACGCTCCAGGTGGTCTGGCTCGAGAGTCCCGTTTCCAGGAAGGTGACCGGGAAGGTCGAGTGCAGCGGCGTAAACCCGATGTCGACCGTGACGGGAGAGGAGACGACGCGAACGGTGCCGCTCGAGTTGTTCGCGACGTACCCGTTCACGACGCCGACGGAGAAGGGGTAGGTCGCGCCGCCCGGCTCGACAAATCCGACCGTACTCGTCGTCGAGTGGTTTTGGACGCCGTCCAGCGTCACGTTCCAAAGGGTGGACGTCGGAAGACCGCGTTCCTGGAACGTCACCTCGTAGCTGCTCGCGACCGGTGAGAAGCCGATGTCGACGGTCTCTCCCTGGTCGGTCACCGTCACCGAGCCGCTGGTCACGTTGGCGACGTAGCCGGTGACATCCCCGACGGTGAACGAGTAGTGGCCGGGGAGTTCCGAGAACGAGATCGTCGGAGTATTGGACGGCTTCTCTACGCCCGCGAGAGTGACGTTCCACAAGGTCCCCTGGGGGAGTCCCGTCTCCTGGAACTGAACCGGATAGCTCGTCGGCGGTCCGATGACCGAAACCATGCCGTTGTCGGCCGTGCTCACGTAGATGTCCTGGTCGGCCGGGTCGTAAGCGATTCCCGACGTGTAGTAGTTCTCGCCGAGATAGATCGTCCCGAGCGCGGTGTAGTTGGAGGCGCCGATTCCCGAGACAATCGACTCAAAGTTCCCGGCATCGTACAGTACGTTGTTCGCACCGTCGTAGGCAAGGAGTCCCGAGGCGTACGTGTAAGGAACGTTCGCAACCGTCCGGTTCGTAGCGTCGCGAATGACCGTGAAGTTCCCGGAGTTCGCCGCCCAGATCGTGTCGTTGTCGGAATCGAAGGCAAGCGAGAGCGTCGAGGTCCCCGTCGGGACGGAACCGACGGTCCGCTGCGAGGTTCCGTTGATGATCGTGAGGTTCCTTCCGGTCTGGTCCGAGACGTAGACCTCCTGATTGTGCGGGTCGTAGAGAACGGCGTTGAGGTCCGCGCCCGGCGTCACCGGGATCGTGGTGTCGAAGGCATTCGTCGCCCCGTCGAAGACCCAGACGTCCCCCGCCGAACCGTCGGGGACGTAGATGTCTCCGTTGGCCGAATCGAACGCGATTCCGAGTGGGTACGAGCCAAGCGTGAGGTTCGCGACCGGGCGGAGGGCGGAGTTGAGGACGGTGATGTTGTACGACCCGAAGTTGTAGACCCAGAGGTCGTGGGTCAGGGAGTCGTAGACCGACGACCACGCATAGCCCGTCGGTGAGGTCCCTTCGATGCGTCCGGAGGAGGTGTTGAGGAAGTAGACGTCCTGACCCCCTACGTCCGAAGCGACCAGTTCTCCGTTCCCGGGGTCGTAGGTGAGTCCCTCGGGGAACACCTCGAGCGGGATCGACGCGATGGGTTTGTTGGAAGGAACCTGGACGACGGTGACGTTGGCCTGGTAGCCGCGGATCGAGCCTGTGTACGTCCCCTCGCTCGCGACGAAAACGTTCCCGTTGGATGAGTCGATGGCCACAGCGTAGTCGTATCCATCGTCGGTCGAAACACTCCCGACGATGTGGTTCGTCGCCGGGTTGATGACGGTGGCATTGGATGCCTCGGAGTTGAGCGCGTAGACCTCCTGGTCGACCGGGTCGTAGGCGATTCCCTCGGGCGCGGAGCCGGTGGTGATATTGGCGACGACCCGGTCGCTTTCGGACTGGTTGAAGACCGTGATGTTTCCCTCGCCGCCGTTCTCGACGAACAACTCGTCCTGTCGCGGGGCGTAGGCGAGGCCGTCCGAGTCGTAGCTCACGTGCGGGTGAGCGACCAGCGTGAGGCTCGACGCGCTGATCACGCTGATGTTGTACGTCGTCTCGCTTCCGACGTCCACGTCATTGTCGTCGGTGTCGAGGGCGAGCGTCTGGGGATGCGTGGCCGCCGTCCCCGTCGCGATGGTCTTCACGAGCGTATCGGACGTGGTATCGATCACGGAGACGTTGGCCGAGCCATAGTTCGTGACGAATACTTCGCTGGACGTCGGGTCGAAGAGGAGGGCCGTCGGGTCCGTCCCGACCGAGACGTTGGTTACGAACCGGTCGTTCGCACCATTGATGACGGCGACCCGACTCGAGGTCCACTCGGAGACGTACAGGTAGCCATTGCTCGGGTCGAATACGCCGCTGACGGGAGAGATTCCCGATCCGATCGAGCCAACGATTTCGTTCGTCGTGCCGGCAATCACCGAGATATTGCCGGTGTTGTAGTTCATGGCGTAGAGGTCGCCGTTCGCCGGGTCCACGACGATCGTGGGCGCCAGGGAGTACGCATTCTGCGATGCCGAGATCCCGATCGTGTCGAGAACCCGGAAGGTGGTTGCGTTGACGACGTTGACCGCGGTTCCGAGACCCCCGCGAACGTAGAAATCGCCGTTGCCCGGGTCGAAAACGATGCTCTCCGGGTCATCCTGGAAAGCGGGCGGCGTGGCGCCCGGTAGGGTCGTATTGTCGACCAGGTCAATCGTAGAGATCACGCCGTTCAGGACGGAGGCGGCTCCGCGCTCGGCTCCACCGGCTGTTGGCGGCTGGCGCGCCGCCGGAAAATTCGAACCGGAGGCCCAAACGCCCAGTCGTTCCGCCGAGTTCTGTTGTCCCCGGGCACCGGCGAGTCCGGCGGAAAGGGAGGAAAGGGCAACCAACGCTGCGACGAGCAGTGCGAGAGCAGTCACGGGAGAAGTCCTCAGGGACGGGCCGACCCGCCGAGATCGGGGAAGCTTGTTCGGGGCAGCTCGGAGGACCATCGGCCCCACGGGTGCGAGGTGGGTAAAAGTTGTTGTGGTGACGGCAAAACGGACCTCGGAGCGCTTGGCCATCCGAAACGCTTAGTTGCGGCCCCCGGTGGTTGTTCTGATGAACGGCGACCGCTCGCACGCGCCCTCCCGGACACCGGCTATCCGGGTCTTCCCGGTCGTCGGACAACCCCTCACGGACGCGATTCGGGACTTGGGCCCGAAGCGGGTGGTCCTTCAGGTGCCTGCGGGGCTCGTCCGGAATGCCCACGAGCTGGCCGGCCGGCTCCGAGAGGCGACCGGAGTTCCCGTCGACCTCGCCGCTCGGCCGTGCTTCGGGGCATGCGATTTTCCCTCAATCGAAGAGGCACCCCGCGCCGACCTGGCCGTTGTGCTCGGCCATGCCCCGATTCCGAACGTGCCTCTCAGTCGCGCTACGTTCTTCGTCGAGATGCGGGAGCCAGGAGGGGACCCGGAATCGCTCGCGGGGATTGTCGAGACTGCGAAGGTTCCCAAGCGACTCGGGCTGGTTGCATCCGTCCAGCATCTCGATCTGGTCGAGCCGTTTCGTCGGTCCCTCGAGCGACGCGGGTATACGGTTCGCATTGGGCGCGGAGACCGACGATTGGCCTATCCGGCGCAGGCTCTCGGCTGCAACTATACCGGCGCGGAGTCGGTTTCGGGGGAGGTCGACGCCTATCTCTTCCTCGGCACGGGCAGATTCCATCCGATTGGACTTGCCTTCGCGGTCGACCGACCGGTCTACGCACTCGACCCGCTCCGGGGAGAACTCGACCCGCCCGTCGACCGCGGTGCGCTCATCCGGAGGCGCCAGCTCTTGGTCGCGAGCGTCCGGGACGCTCGGCGTTGGGGGATCCTCGTATCGACCTTCGCCGGACAGAATCGGAGCCCGACGGCCCTCGCCCTTCAGGAACGGGCCCGCTCGAGAGGGCGGGAAGCAGAGATCCTCCTGTTCGACCGGTTGGATGGACGCGACCTGGTGGGCCGCGCGTTCGACGCGTACGTGTGCACTGCGTGCCCACGCATCGCGCTCGACGACAGCGACAACTACCCGAAACCGCTGCTCACGCCGCCGGAGTTCCTCATGGCACTGGGCGAGCTCCCGCTCGAGCCGTACCGTTTCGACACGTACCACTGAGCGCCGTAACGCCAAAGAGCCCGACCGACGTTTTGCGAGGACGTGAAATGGGGCATTCTCGGCTCGGTAGCGCTTCTCGTCACCAGCGCCGTCGTGATCGCGCTCAGTGTCGCCGAGGGCGGGGCGAACGTCGCGATCTTCGGAATCATCCCGGTGATCTCGGGCTCCTCGGCCCTCTTCTTCCTCGGGGTGGTGCTCCTCTTTGTGGGATTCCTTTCCGTCCCGTTCGCCGTGGCGACGGAATGGGAAGAGGAACCGGCGCCGGCGCGGCAGGGGCCGGCGCCACCGCTCCCCGCGAACACCGAGGCTTCGCCCCCGAGTAGAGGAGGGTTCGGCGGAGTCGTTCTGATCGGACCGTTCCCCATCCTGTTCGGATCTTGGAAGGGGATCTCACGACAGGCTCGGTGGGCCCTCGCGCTCGCGGGCGCTCTCCTCCTCACCGCTTTCGTCGTCGCGGTCCTGTGGCTCCTGCGATAGGCACCTTCAGGGATTCGTGGGCCGCCTCGAGGAACATCCGGTGGATGCGAGGGTCGCCCGAGAGCTCGGGGTGGAAGCAGAGGCCCCAAATCGGTCCCGCACGGACACCGACCACCTCGCTCCCGTGCCAGGCGAACGGGCTGACGCCCTCCCCGACGGAGTGGATGCGGGGTGACCGAATGAAGATCCCCGGGAACGGTCCCCCGACGAGGCCCTCGACCCGGATCGGGGCCTCGAACGACTCCCCCTGGCTACCGTAGTCGTTGCGGCGGACCTGGACGTTGAGGAGGTCGAAGGTGGGCGGGTCCATCCCCGCAAGGCTCGGAACAAGCTCGTGCGAGAGCAGGATGAGCCCTGCGCACGTCGCAAGGGCCGGCATCCCTGCCTTCAGGCGGTCGGCAAGGGGATTCCAGAGCCCTCCCTGGACGAGGAGACGAGCGATCGTCGTCGACTCGCCGCCGGGCATGAACAAGGCCGCCACCTCGGCGAGGTCCTCGGGGATTCGAACGGGCACGATGTCGTCGCCGCGGAGGACGGCCCCAAGGGCCGCCAGGTGTTCGGGTACGTCTCCCTGGAGCGCGAGCACCCCGACCTTCATCCGCCCTCCTTCCGAAGCTCCTCGATGACCGCCTTCGCGCGGTCGAATCGGACCTGATGGTCCTTCACCAGACGCTCGACCACGCGGTCGACCTCGTCTGGTCGAGCCCCGGCGCTCACGGCGAGGTTGCGGGCATGCAGCTCCATGTGACCTCGCTGGATACCCTCGGTCGCGAGTGCGCGGAGGGCGGCGAAGTTCTGGGCCAGGCCCACGGCGGCCAACACCTCGCCGAGCTCCCGGGCGCTCTTCACGCCGAGCACTTTCACGTTCGCTTTGGCGGTCGGGTGGACCGCGGTCGCGCCTCCGATGAGGCCGACCGGCGCCGGGATCTCGATCGTCCCGACCAGGTTGCCATCCTTGTCCTTCTCGTAGGTGGTCAGAGGCTGCACCACCGAGGCGCCTCCGGTCGCCTTCCACGCCGCATAGGTGTGGGCGCCGCTCTCGATCGCACGGAAATCGTTCCCCGTGGCAACCACGACTGCGGAGACGCCGTTCATGATCCCCTTGTTGTGGGTGGCGCAGCGGAACGGGTCGGCGACGGCGAACACGTAAGCGTCCAGGATCGCGTCGACGACCTCGGGTCCGGTCGCCGTTTCCGTCTTCAAGAGCTTCGCCGGGAAGGTTGCATGGGCCCTCGCGAGCCGGTGAATCGCGAGATTGGAGATGATCCGGAGGACGACGCGACCCCCCGAGAGCCGCGCGAAGTCGGGGGCGAGCGCCTCGCACATCGTGTTGACGGCGTTCATCCCCCCGGCGTCACGTGCGTCGACGAGGAGGTGGGCCACGAGCATCGTTCCACGCGACGAAGGCACGATGCGGACCTCGAGGTCCTTCGCACCGCCACCGAACTTGACGAGGACGGGGTCCTTCGCGTTCGCGGCCTCGAGAAGCTCGCCCTTGTGGTGAAGGATGCGGAGTCGCGCGGCGGCAGGGTCGGTCACGTCCACGATCTGGACCTGTCCGATCATCACCGGGGCGGTCGTCTGCGCGAAGAAACCGCCGGCCGCCCGCGCGACCTTCGCCGCGTTGGACGCGGCGGCGACCACGCTCGGCTCCTCGATTGCCATCGGGATGAGGTAGTCCTTCCCGTTGATCCGGAAGTTGGTCGCGACGCCGAGGGGGAGCGGCATGACGCCGATCACGTTCTCGATCATGCGGTCGAGCGTCCCGGGGTCAACGCCCGGCGGGAACTCGTACGCGCGAGCCTCCTCCTCGGTGAGACCACCCCATTCGCGAACGAACGCCCGCCGCTCAGCGATCGGGCGCTTATAGAAGCCAGGCACCTCCGAGCTCTTCTCCACGAATCACTCCTGCGAGGCCGAGTCCGCCTCGGTGTCGTCTCTCGCCGCGCTGGGGGTCAACGCACGAGCCACGATGACTTTCGCGGGCCGGAGAAGCCCCCCGAAGAAGCGGTATCCCTGCTGGACCACTTCGACCACCGACCCCTCCGGGTGCTCGCGGTCGGCGGGGTGTTCGCCGACCGCCTCCTCCTCGTCAGCTCGGAACGGCTGCCCCGCCGCGGCGACGGGCTCCACTCCCTCGTGCTTCAGGAACTTGCTCCACTCGTGGTCGAGGAGGTCGAGTCCCTTTCGAACCGGGTCGGAGGAGGGGAGGTGGGCGAACGATTTTCGGGCCGCATGGAACGCTTCGATGATCGGGAGGAGCTCCCGGACGAGGGCGGCCCTCGCCTGACGCGAAATCGACTCGCGGTCCCGGTCGACACGTCGGCGGAAGTTGTCGAAGTCGGCGAGGAGGTACTTGTACCGGGTCGACCAGTCCTCGGACGAACTCGCGGCCGCGCCGGCGTTCGGCTTCGACGCTTCCTCCGCGCTCGCCGGAGCGGTTGCCGGGGCCTCCGTGGTATCGTTGGGCATTGAGGTCGAGGGTCTCAGAGAGGCTGGGTTTAATAGGCCTTGTTGCGGGGGCCAGAAAGGGCCGTTCCGGGCACCTTCTTGGAGCTTTCGGAACCCCCTCCTCCGGGGCCATTTCCCGAGGGCAATTTCCACCGAAACCCAAGCGTTATAACGCATGCCCGGCTCGGTAAAATTGAGTCGATTTCCGGGCGAATTTCCGATGGCGCAGCAAACGGTCAACGGCACTCCCTACGACGCGAGTTCGATTCAGGT
>DASPTO010000009.1:0-2430 GCA_035623375.1 Thermoplasmata archaeon | reverse complement strand
TCCTGGACGAGCAGGGATTCGAGGAGCTGGGGCAGGTGCCGCTCCTCGTTGCGGACGGTGATGACTACGGAGATGAAGTGGTCCGGTACGGGCTCACTTGCCAAGTTCCATCACGACGACGTCCTTGACCGCGCGCATGCTCTTGAAGGGGAGCACGAGCCGGCCCGACGCGTCGTTCTGGAACAGGCGCTGCTCGACGTCCTCGCTCGGGGTGACGAGGACGTGCGCGATCCCGCCCGTCAGCGTGTCGACGACGAAGTTGTCGATCATGCCCAGGATCTGGCCGTCGTTCGTCATCACGGTCTTTCCTCGGAGTTCGGTGAGGAACTTGCGCATAGGGAGGGCCTCGAGCGCCGATGGCGGGGGCGCGTATTTAACCGTTGGTAGCGAATGGAAGCGCGCGCGAGCCGGTCTGCTACCGGCGGTCGCAGAAATCCGATTCCGCCATTCGCCCGGCGGCAACGCTTATATGAGGCACCCGGGTCGAGGCGCTCCCGCGTATGGCCCATCCCATTTCGAAGGAGAATTCGGAGCTCGTACGACTGATCGTCGAGCTCCGACGCGCGGCACGTACTCAGAAGGCTCCGATCTGGACGACGGTCGCGAACCGCCTGGAGCGACCGCGCCATCAGGTCGTCCCGGTGAACGTCGGTCACCTCGACCGGCTCACCGAGTCCGGGGAGACGGTCCTCGTCCCGGGAAAGCTCCTCGCCGAAGGACGCCTTTCGAAGAAGCTCACGGTCGCCGCGTTCTCCTACTCCAAGGAAGCGAGGAGCAAGATCCACGCGGCCGGCGGCGTGGCGATCTCGGTCCACGACCTTCTCAGGACCCGGCCGGACGGCTCGGGGGTGCGGCTCTTTGCCTGACGTCCCCGCGTCCACTCCCACCGTGGTCGACGCGAGCGGCCTCGTTCTCGGCCGAGCCGCGAGCCAGATCGCGAAGAGGCTCCTCAATGGGGAATCGATCGTGGTTGTCAACGCCGAGAAGAGCATCGTCACCGGGAGTCGGTCGGAGGTCGTCGCACACTACACCGCGACCCGCGCCCGAGGCTCGGTCCGCAGCGGACCTCATTTTCCTCGATACCCGGACCGGATCTTCCGCCGCACCGTCCGTGGCATGCTCCCCCATCTCCAAACGCGCGGCAAGGTCGCCTTCCGCCGACTCGAGGTGTTCATCGGAGTGCCTCCCGAGTACGCGGGTCACCCGACCGTCACGCTCGACCACGCGAAGGCTCGGCCGACGCTCCGTCCGCCGGTCACGCTCGCCGAGGTCACACGGCTTCTGGGGGCTCGTCTGTGAAGACTCCCCCGGTCGTTCTCGCGACGGGCAAGAGAAAGGCAGCGGTCGCGCGCGCGACCGTTCGCAAGGGAATCGGCCGCGTTCGGTTCAATGACCGCCCGCTCGAGCTCGTCGAGCCCGAGCTGATTCGTCTCAAGGTCCAGGAGCCGCTCCTCATGGTCGGAGAACGCGCCCGGACCCTCGACATCACGGTCCAGACCTCGGGAGGGGGGTTCGTCGGTCAAGCGTCCGCCGCCAGGACCGCCGTGGCCCGCGGCCTCATCGCGTGGCTCAAGGACGACCAACTGAAGCAGATGTTCAAGCACTACGACCGGTCGCTGCTCGTGAACGACCCCCGACGCAAGCTCCCGAAGCGCCCGGGCGGCCGCGGAGCGCGTAAGCGCCGACAGAAGTCGTACCGCTGAGCGAGGAGAGTGGGTCGATGACGATGATGGTGCCGGTCCGCTGCTTCACCTGCGGGGCCGTGATCGGCCAGCACTGGGACGAGTTCCGGGAGCGTACGGCCCGCGGAGAGCCCGCCGGGGCCGTCCTGGACGCGCTCGGGCTCCACCGATATTGCTGCCGCCGCATGCTGCTCACTCACGTCGATCTCCTGGATGAGGTCGGCCCGTACGGCTAACTGCCCGGGTCGCGCGCCTCGCGTGCATCGCCCGGTTCCTCTTTTGTGGGTCTTGAAAAAAGAAGAGAAGGAAAGGGTTCGTTCTTCCCTTGTGAGACGAGGGGGTTGGGGGGTCTCCCCGGTTCTACTCCTTGTCCTCGTCCTCTTCGTCCTCGTCCGCGGCGCGCTTCGACCGCTCGATGCCCGAGCGCGACGTTCCGCCCTTCGCCTCGCCCCGACGTGAGCGTCGCCGGTAGTAGATGACGATCAGCGCAAGAACCACGACCACCGCGACCGCGATCGCGACGTACTCGAGGAGCTGGGTCGTGGGGTTGGGTCCGACCGAGACCGAGAGAGGCTTCGCGACGTTCGGGCCGTTGACGTAGTTTCCCGAGAACTCATTCGACGCGGTGGCGTTCGCGTAGAGGTTGAAGTTGCCGGTGATCCCGGGGTTCCAGGTGATGACAGCGCGCACGGTCGTGTTGTAGGGGAGGGTCGGAATCAGCCCCGTCGCGAACGGAGTCGCGTTGACG
>DASPTO010000008.1:0-2738 GCA_035623375.1 Thermoplasmata archaeon | reverse complement strand
CGTTCCGGTTCCACGTACGCGCAGTCGACGACCGAGAAGGGACTCAAGCATCTGCTCTTCAAGGACGCTCGGGTCCGGCTGGCTCCGAAGGCGGGCCTGAGCTTCCTCGAGCGTGACCCCCCAGAGCCGCTCAGTATCGGGCCGATTCGCGTTCACGGTCAGGGCTCCCGTCCCGTCGTCGAGGACGATGCGCGCGCGCAGGTCGGGCTGACCGTCCACCTGACCGTGGACTCGACAAATGCCGCTTCGCACCGAGCGATGGCAGGTCGGGCAACGGAACACGATCCCGCTGGGCGGCAGGAGACCCACGACGATGCCCTCGACGGCGACGGCTTCGCCGCCTCCCTCGTCTTCGACCTCCGCGATCGTACGCGGGGCGGCAGCAAGGAGTGCGCCCGGCTCGGGAAGGTCCGCGCCGTCGACCCGAACGACGGTCGACCGTTCGTCGAGCACGAGCTGAGGGCGGTTTCGGAAGGCACGCACGTACGCTCCCGCGATGCGGACCGCCTCTCCTTGCTTCAGGCCGAAGTCGCTCCATGCGGTGAGGGCGATGGCACCAGTACGGTCCGCGAGAAGTCCCTCATGGACGACACGCCGCTCGGACCCGACTGTTACCCCCTTGGGGGCAATCCGTACGATGCGCAGCTCGATGCGGAACCCCTCGTCGCCGGCGCGAAGTTCGCGGACAGTGCGGAAAGGGATCTC
Organism: Thermoplasmata archaeon; assembly: GCA_035623375.1. Lineage (GTDB taxonomy): Archaea > Thermoplasmatota > Thermoplasmata > Lutacidiplasmatales > UBA184 > Lutacidiplasma. Next base: position 2,033 of record DASPTO010000008.1, on the reverse strand, counting down.
CTCGCCGTCCACGCGAGGGAGCTCGGCGGGGCTCGCTGGCCCGACCCTCGTCTTCCATCCGAAGGTCACCTCGGGGCGTCCCCGGAACTCCCGCACGTCGGCCCCGACCGCGCGAAGGACGACCCCGCGTTCGATTCCCTCCCGAGGCGGGTCCCACCAACTGAACCGGACGGTTGCCGTCCCGTCACTCAAGAGCCCCGAGAGAACGGCGCGACGGCTTCCGTCCGACTTTCGGGTCACCTCCCGTCGCTCGCACGCCACCACGCGGGCGACGAACTCGACCGGGGTCGTGGTCGGCCGAAGGTCCTTCAGCCGCACCTCGACCGGAGCTGACGGGGAAGCTTCTGCGGGCATGGAGGAGAGGGACGACGCCCACCACTTCCCCGCATGATAAAAGCCTCCGCTCGCCGGCGGACGGTGAACGGCGGTCGACCCGTTCCCACACAGCCTCGCGGAGGACGGGCGAGTGCTCCGGTCCAAACCCTTTTGCGCCTGCGACCATGACTCGCACCATCTTGCCGCCCAAGTTCTCCCAACGGCTCGACCGGATTCTGGTCACGAGGAACTCCCTCGTGTGTGTGGGGCTCGACCCGGACCCTTCGCTGATGCCGAAGAGCCTTCGCCGCCTTCCGCCTCGGGTCCAGCTCGCCCGGTTCCTCGACGGCATCGTGGACGCGACGTTCGACCATGCGGCCGCGTACAAGATGCAGCTGGGGTCGTACCTTCAATACGGGGCGGCCGGGGTCGACCAGCTGGTCCGCCTGACGAAGCAGATCGGCTCGAGCCGGGTCCGGATTCTGGACATCAAGACGAACGACATTCCCAACACGATCCGGATGGTCCGGGACGGGGTGTTCGGGGAGTTCGGGTTCGATGCGGTCACGTTCACACCGTGGCTGGGCTGGGAGACGCTGGGGCCGTTCCTGGACGACCCCGCCCACGGGGTGTTCGTCGTGGCCCATTCTTCGAACCCCGGGGCAATCGACTTCCAGGAGATTCCCACACCACGAGGACCGCTCTGGCTCGCGGTCGTAGGCGAGGTGCGTCGTCTGGCCCATGCCCACGGGAACGTCGGGGTCGTCCTGGGTGCGACCTTTTCCGACGCCTTCCACGCTGCCCGTGCCACCCTCGGGAACGGGATCCCGATGCTGGTCCCGGGTGTGGGAGCTCAGGGAGGCTCGCTGGCGACCGCGGTCCGAGAGGGGGTCGACGCCCACGGCCGGGCGCTCCTCGTGAACGCCTCGCGCAGCATCCTCTACGCTTCGGCGGGAACCGACTGGAGGAAGGCGGCGGGGGCCGAAGCGGAGCGCTTGAAGGTCCAGATCAACCAGCTTCGTGCAGGCCTTCGTACAGGGTGACGAGAGACCGAACGACCACGGGAAGAGCGTAGCGCGCTTCCGCGCGCTCCCGACCCGCGCGTCCCATCCTTCGGGCCAGTTCGGGGTCGTCTAGTAGCGTCTGAACCTTCTCGGCGAGGTCGCTCGCGATCAGGGGCTCGACGTAGAGTCCTTCGCGACCGGCCTCGATGACCTCGCGGACGCCCGGCATGTCGGCCACGACCACCGGGAGCCCCACCGCCATCGCCTCCGCGACCACGAGTCCGAACCCCTCGAGACGACTCTGGGAAGGGAACACGAAGATGTCCCCGAGAGCGAGGAAGCGGGGGAGGTCCTCGTCCGAGACCTGCGGACAGAATCGCACCCGGTCGAAGACGCCGAGCCGGCGGGCGAGGCTCACCAGGCTTCGAAGCCGAGGCCCCGCTCCGATGACGAGAAGGACCACGTCCGGCGGAAGCTGGACGAGCGCCTGGAGGATCACGTCCACGCCTTTGTGGGGAACGAGCCGTCCCGTGAAGACCAGGACCCTCTTCCCTTCGAGATGGAGGTCCGTTCTCAGACTTCCGACGTCGAGCCCCGGTCGGAACCGGTCGAGGTCCACGGCCGAGGGGATGACCGTGAGCTCACGTCTCCTTAGGGGTGCCGAGGTGACGCCATAACTCCGGGTATGGACCACGATCCGACCGCACCGGTCGA
>DASPTO010000007.1:0-2610 GCA_035623375.1 Thermoplasmata archaeon | reverse complement strand
CCGACGAGCGCCTCGGTCGGAGGTTGGCTCGTCCCGCCCGCGAAGGGGCTGATCGCGGTGTCGATCGCGGTGGCCCCCGCCTCGGCAACCGCGAGGCACGTGAGGGTCGCCATCCCGCTCGAGGAGTGGGTGTGGACGACGACCGGCAGACCGACCTCCTTGCGCAGCGCCCGGACGAGCGCCGCCCCTCGGTTCGGCGGCATGAACCCGCCCATGTCCTTCACGCAGAGCTCGTCTGCCTCGAGCTCGGCGAGCCGACGACCGAGCTCGACGAACGCTTCCAGAGTGTGGACCGGACTCTCGGTGTAGCAGATCGTCGCCTGGGCCCGCGCGCCGGTCTTCTTCACGGCGCGGAGCGCGACCGCCATGTTCTCTGGGTCGTTGAGCGCGTCGAAGACCCGGAAGATGTCGACCCCCTGCTGTGCCGATTCGGTGACGAACCGTTCGACGACGTCGTCCGAATAGTGCCGGTAGCCGACCAGGTTCTGGCCGCGCAGGAGCATCTGGAGGGGAGTGTTGGGCATCGCGCGCTTCAAGGCGCGCAGTCGCTCCCATGGGTCCTCGCGAAGGAACCTTAAGCAGACGTCGAACGTCGCGCCTCCCCAGACCTCGAGCGAACGGTAGCCGATCGCGTCGAGCCGCTCCGCGGCCGGGAGCATGTCGCGCGTGCGCATCCGGGTGGCGATGAGCGACTGGTGCCCATCGCGCAGCACCGTCTCGGTGATCTCGACCATCGACCCACGCTCCTTCGTCAGAGCGGGATATTGCCGTGCTTTCGCCCGGGCCGCTCGTCGCGCTTGGAGGCGAGGAGGGAGAGGCCGTTCGCGAACCGCGCCCGGGTCTCGGCAGGGTCGATGACGTCGTCGATGTAGCCTCGTTCGGCGGCGAGGTAGGGGTTCAGGAACTCCTTGTGGTACGTCTCTGCGAGGCTCGCGCGGAGCTTCTCGCGCTCTTCGGGAGATGCTTTCTCGAGCTCCTTCCCGAAGAGGATGTTCACGGCCCCCTCCGCGCCCATGACCGCGATCTCCGCGGTCGGCCAGGCGAGGTTGAGGTCCCCGCCGAGATGCTTCGAACACATGACGTCGTAGGCACCCCCGTACGCCTTCCGAAGGATGACGGTAAGCATCGGGACGGTCGCCTCGGCGTACGCGTAGAGGAGCTTCGCGCCGTGCCGGATGATCCCCCCGTGTTCCTGACCGGTCCCGGGGAGGAAGCCCGGGACGTCGACGAACGTGAGTAGGGGGAGGTTGAACGCATCGCAGAACCGTACGAACCGAGCTGCCTTTGTCGAAGCGTTGATGTCGAGGGTCCCCGCGAGCACCGAGGGGTTGTTTGCGACGACCCCGACCGAACGGCCCTCGAGCCGCGCGAGACCGACCACGATATTCCCCGCCCACGCGCTCTGGACCTCAAGGAGGGAGCCGGGGTCGACCACGCGCTCGACGACCTGGTGCACGTCGTACGGCGCGTTCGCGTCCTCGGGGACGATCCGGGAAAGCTCGGCCGCGGCGGAATGGCTCGGGCTCGACGGAGCCGCGAGGGGCGGGTCCTCGAGGTTGTTGAGGGGAAGGTAACCAAGAAGGCGACGGGCGAGCGCAATCGCTTCCCGGTCCGAGGAAGCCGTGAAGTGCGAAACGCCGCTCACGCTCGCGTGGGTGTCCGCGCCGCCGAGGGCATCCATCGTGACCTCCTCCCCGGTCACGGCACGAACCACCTCGGGGCCGGTGATGAACATCTGGCCGGTGCCTCTCGTCATGATCACGAAGTCAGTGATCGCCGGCGAGTAGACGGCCCCGCCCGCGCACGGGCCGAGGATGAGCGAAAGCTGGGGAACGATCCCCGAGAGCAGGACGTTGTGATAGAACACCTCCCCGTACCCTCCCAGGCTCTGCACGCCCTCCTGGATGCGGGCGCCTCCCGAGTCGTCGAGGCCCACGACCGGCACTCCCGCCTTGCGGGCCGTTTCCATCACCTTGACGATCTTCATCGCGTGGGCTTCCCCGAGAGCCCCGCCGAAGACGGTCGCGTCCTGGGCGAACGCACAGACGGGCCGGCCGTCGACCTCGCCCCAGCCGGTGACGACACCGTCTCCGGGCACGCGCCGTTCGTCGAGTCCGAACTTGTCGACACGATGGAGGACGAAGGCGTCGATCTCAGTGAACGTGCCGGGGTCGAAGAACGCCTCGAGGCGTTCGCGCGCCGTCAGCTTCCCGGCGGCACGGTGGCGTTCGACTCGTTCCGGCCCTCCTCCTTCCTGGGTTTTCTTCTTGAGGACCGCCCACCGGTCGAACGCCTCGCTCATCGAGCCTCCTCCACCCGAACGTCCCCGGCCCATATCGAGACTCGGTCCGTACCGGTCGTGACCAGAAGCTCTCCCTCGTCCCCCAGTGAGGCGATTGTTCCCGACGGACGACCATCGACCGTGACCGACCGACCGACCCCGTAGAGGAGCTGGCGACAGAGGGTTCTTGCACGGCGGATGCCGGCTCCGCTCGAGAGCCACTCGGCTGCCTCCATCGCGGAGGAGACTACGATCCGTTCGACCTCCTCGAGCCGGGGCGGTGGCGTGACGAACTCGTCCAGGGCGGCCACCCGTCCGGCGAGGTGCGC
>DASPTO010000006.1:0-2671 GCA_035623375.1 Thermoplasmata archaeon | reverse complement strand
GTGCCGGCGCCGCGATCGTAGTCTTCGGCCTCGTCTGCGTGGCCGGATTCGGTTCGTTGCGCCGGCTTGGCTACAATCCGGGAGAGGCGAAGGTCTCGGTCGCGGAGTGACGTCGTCCTAGGTCGGCAGGTTCGTGGCCATCCGTCGCGCGTGGTACCACTCCTGGGAGGGGCCGATCGTCCGGACGAATCCGAGCGAAGAGTAGAGGCGTACCGCGCGCGTGTTCTCCTCGGTGACGTTGAGCACGATCGCCGATTCCCCTCGGCCACGCAGTGCCGTGAGAGACGCAGCCAGAGCCGAACGACCGAACCCCTTTCGGTGGAGTGCGGGGTCCGTCATCACGTCCACGAGCAGCACGTGAGCGGGCCGACGGACCGCGAGGACGGCGGAGACGATCCGTCCCCCGAGCGTCACCGCGACGGAACCGGGAGACAGGAGCTCCCCGTAGCGGCCGGAGAATATGTCGCGGAGCTGAAGGTCGGCGTCGCGTACGGGGTCGAGGTCCTCGAGGGACAGGTACCGGTCGATGTGCAGATGATACGCGCGTTCGTGAAGACGGGCGAGCTCCGACTCGTCCGCGACTCGGACCGGACGAACTTCGGAGCCGTTGGGTGCCACCACTCGGGGAACCGGGAGGTTCGACGGGAACGCCATCTCCGACCGGCCGAACGGGGCAAATCCCCTCGCGGTGAGGATGGCCGATTCTTCGTCGGCGGTGAGTCCTCCGAGCGGACCGCCCACGAATGCGATCGGCCCCGCGGAGCGCTCCGCGACGTCGAGGGCCGCCCGGTAGAGCTCGGGCCGGGCCGTGGGAGGGACCAGATAGACCAGTCTCAGCGCAACTCCCAACGGACCCGCGGGCTCCCACAGGAGAATCCCGCGAGCCTCTCCCCCGTCGCGTAGGAGGCCTCCCGTCGCCCGGCCCCCATGGATCGCAGAGACGATCGGCGGAAGAAGGTCATGGAGGTTCTCTCCCGGCGCGAGCCGGACCCGGACTGCCTCCTCCGCGAGCGCGACCGCCGTCGGTTGGTCGGTGGGGAAGGGGACAAGCGCGAGGGTCACGGCGAGTTCACGATAGCCCTTGTATAAAGAGCGTCCTTAGGGGAATCGACAGGTCCCTCCCACTCGAACGGGATGGGAAGGAACCGGGGAGGAGCATGAAGAGCATCACCGACCTCGCTGGTGCGCTCGGGCTTCGGGCGAGCGAGGTCCATTCCGCCGGACGTTGGGTGGGAAAGGTCTCCGTCGCCGCCGTACGGGAACGCGCCTCCAAGAAGTCGTCGGGGAAGCTGATCCTCATCACCGGAATGACCCCGACGCGTCACGGGGAGGGAAAGACCGTCACGGCGATCGGTCTCGCGGACGGACTGAGCCGTCTCCGCCACAGCGCGATCCCCTGTCTTCGACAACCGTCCCTCGGCCCGATTTTCGGGGTTAAGGGTGGGGCCACGGGCGGGGGCCGCTCAACGGTCGAGCCGTCGGACGAGATCAACCTCGGCTTCACCGGCGACATCCATGCGGTCGCGGCCGCCCACAACCTCCTCTCGGCGCTCGTCGACAACCACCTCTTCCATGGGAACGCGCTCAAGATCGACCCCAACCGGATCCTCTGGCCCCGTACGCTCGACATGGAGGACCGGGCGCTCCGTCACATCACGGTCGGCATGGGGCACGACCCCCGGTTCGTCGTCCACGAGAGCTCGTTCGTGATCGCCGCCGCCTCGGAACTGATGGTGATCCTTGCGCTCGCGCGCGATTACTCCGACCTCAAGGCCCGCCTCGGTCGGGTCATTGCCGCCCTGACCACCGACGGGACGGCGGTCCGAGCTACCGACCTCACGGCCTCGGGGGCGATGGCAGCTCTCCTTCGGGACGCGCTCGAGCCCAACCTGGTCCAGACGGCCGAAGGCACCCCTGCGCTCGTGCATGCGGGGCCGTTCGGCAACCTTGCGCACGGGACGTGCAGTCGGCTCGCGATGGAGCTTGCCCTCGCGACGTCGGAGTACTGCATCGTGGAGGCAGGGTTCGCGACCGAGCTCGGAGGAGAGAAGTTCATCGACATCGTCACACCGGCGCTGGGACGGGACGTCGACGCCGCCGTGCTCGTCGCGACCCAGCGCGGACTACGGTACCAGGGTGGGGCGTCCGACGAGGAGTCTGCGTTCCCGAACCGGGCCGCGCTCGAGCGGGGCCTCGAGAACCTCGCTCAGCATCTTGACAACATCGAGACGTACGGTGTCCCGGCGGTCGTCGCCCTCAATCGGTTTCCCGGGGATACGGCCGAGGAGACCGGGGCCGTCCGGCGGTTCTGTGCGACTCGAGGCGTCCAGGTCGTCGAAGCTCGTGGCTTCGCGGACGGTGCCAAGGGGACCGTCGACCTCGCTCGGGCGGTCGAGGCCGCGGCGGCGCTGGGGCGAAAGAGCCACCCCGTCAACCCACCGGGCACGCCGGTCTTCGACCAGCTCGAGACGCTCGCGACCCGGCTCTACGGGGCTTCTCATGTCAACCGGACGCCCGAGGCTCTCGCAGACTTCGACCTCCTCACGAAGCTGGGGGAGGCGGAGGGTCCGGTCTGCGTCGCCAAGACTCCGCTCTCCCTCTCCGACAACCCTCGCATGCTCGGACGGCCCCGCGACTTCAACGTCACCGTCGACCGACTGACGCGCTCCGC
>DASPTO010000005.1:0-15923 GCA_035623375.1 Thermoplasmata archaeon | reverse complement strand
CATCGGTTGAACCCTCCACGTAGTGGCTGAAGCAGAATTGCACCCACGACCAGGCGGAGGGCAGCGTCTCGCACAAACAGCTCCATTTCGCATCGACCAAAGTTTTACCACGAGGAGAGCTTCGGCCTTCCATGGCCATTCGGATCGAAGGAGATGTAGTCATCCCGGGCTCGGGCGACCCGATTCGGGGGGGCTGTGTGGTGATGGATGGGCCGGTCATCACGTACGCTGGAACTGTCGAGGGCTCCCCGCGACCCGGACCATCGGACAGTACCGTGTCGGTTCCGGCGGTCATGCCCGGACTATGGGACTGTCACACTCATTTCGGTGGGATTCGCAGTGTCTCGATGGAAGAACAAATCTACACTTCCTATCCAGTGGCCATCATTCGTTCGGTGAAAGACGCCGAGAGGGTTCTGCGTGCCGGATTCACGTCGACTCGTGAACTCGCCGGGCTCGGAATCTACCTCAGTCGCGCCGTGAACGAGGGTTCGATTCCCGGTCCGAACATCTACGCCTCGGGAGCCGCCCTCAGCACCACAGGCGGGCACGGAGATGCGCACGCGTTTCCCATCGAATTCGTGAACTTCTGGCAGAATCAGCGCGAGCTCCCCGGACCGTGCGATGGAATACCGGCATGCCTGCTCGCGGTACGGAAGGTGCTTCGATTGGGTGCCTCTGTCGTCAAGGTTTGCGCTTCCGGAGGGGTGATGAGTGACGTCGACGATCCGAAGCATCAACAGTTCTCTGACGATGAGCTGCGGGCGATTGTCGAGGAGGCGTCGCGGGCTGAGCGGATTGTCGCAGCACATTGTCACGGAAAGGCAGGTATCATGGCGGCGCTCCGGGCCGGAGCTAAGACCATCGAGCACGGCACGTACCTTGATGACGAGGCCGCCGACCTCATGATTGAAAAGGGGGCCGTTCTGGTCCCGACGCTCTCGGTCCAAGCCCTCCTTGCTGCCGACGCGCCATCCGGATTGCCCCAGCACATGCTTGAGAAGGGACGGAAGGTCCGCGATCAGGTGCAGCGGGCCATGCGACTAGCCGTTCGGAAGAAGGTTCCGATCGCGATGGGAACCGACCTCGGCCTGTCGGGCGAGGCTGGGCCGCTCGATTGGGGATCCAACGGTCGCGAGCTGGCCCTGATGGTCGAGCAAATGGGGATGCCGCCGTTGGATGCCATCCGATCCGCGACGGCGCTTGGCCCACTGACTCTCGGCCCCCAAGCACCCCGTTCGGGGCAGCTTCAGCCGGGTTTTGTCGCGGACGTGATCGCTGTTAAGGAAGACCCGCTGAAACGGATTGAAGTCCTCGGTGAGCCGGAACACATCCTAAAGGTGTGGAAGGCAGGAAATCTGGTCGTCGATCGCGCGTCCCCCAGTTAGTTCGTTTCTGCTACGATTGCTTTCGGAGCCACGCAAGCTCGGGATTCCTAGGGCGCCCCCTGCGGGAAAGACCTGGGAATCGCGAGAAAGCAGCCACTGGAGGGACTTGAACCCCCGACCTGCTGATTACGAATCAGCCGCTCTGCCAACTGAGCTACAGTGGCGTGAACGGCCGGACGAAAGGCTTCCCCGTATAATGATGGCGCTCGGCCCGCGTTCCGCCGAGGGCCCGCGGGTCGATCGCCCTCGATAGTGCGAACTGGTTTGTCTCGTTAGCACGAGACCTCCGTGAGATTCTTAGGCACCTTGCCGGTCGCCTTTCCGTGGCAAACATCTCGCTCGAAGGGCTCCCCGCGTACTCGTGGCCCGGCGGAACCATCGAAGGCACCTTGGTGCTCGAGACCGACCGACCGATGCGCGCGGCGGATATCGACCTCGCACTTCACGGGCGAGAGCTTTCCCAGATGACGGTCCAGGAGGGGAAGAGCCGTCGCGTCATCCAGCAGAACTACCCGTTTCTCGAGCTTATCAGCTCGTTTCGAGAGGGAGTTACGTTCCAGGACGCGGAGCATATTGCGCCGGGGACGTACCGTCTCCCGTTCCGGTTCGAGCTCCCCGCGAACATGGAACCCTCCCTCGCCACTTCGGAAATACCCGCCGTTCGCGGCCGGTTCTTCAGCCGACCCGACGGGATGTACGTCGAATACGAACTCGAGGCGCGCGTGCGCGTTCCCTGGTGGATCGACCCGGTCGACCGGGTCACGGTCCCTGTCTTCTCGACACGACGCGTGCTGGGCACGATCCCCCCGCTCCCGTCCTTGGCCGAGGAGGACCGACCGTCGTTCCGCGTCGAAGTGGATCCGGTGCAGATCCTGCCCGGAGGCACCATCTCCGGTTCGTACACGGTCCAGAACCCGCGAGGAAAACACCTCGAGAAGCTCACGATCGTGTGCTACCGTCACGTAGAGTACACGGTCCAGGGAAGGGGCCAGGCTCGGGATGGGCCGTCCTACGAATGCGTCGTTCCTATCGGCGACCGAGAGACAACTCACGCCGGCCGCTTTGAGCTCACGATCCCCAACACGTCGGAGTCGACAGGGCCGTTTCACGGCCAGCTCCATCGGACCTGGTGGATGGTTCACGCGGAGTTGGGAGTCGAGCTGGGACTGGACGTGAAGGTCGAGGGCGCGTTCACGCCGACGTAAGAGGACCCGCCGCGTGCCGCGCTCGCTGCACGCGTAAATACCGGGCCTGCCTCCATGCCCCGTCGGTGCGATGGCAAACTTGGGTCAAGGGATTGGCCTCATCGTCTTCGGCCTGATTTTCTCGCTGTTCGGCGGCGGCGTGTACCTCGCATGCTCTTCGCAGCCCGCGGTGAACGGTGTCGCTCCGAACTGTACGGGACCGGCCATATTCCTCGTGTTCGGAGTGCTCTTCGTCGTCGTCGGCATCGTCCTTGTGGTGGTCAGTGTGGGCCGTCGGACACCAATGATCCAGCAGGTCTCCGACCCCTCCGTTCCGCCACCGGTCATCCAACCGGTAGTCGTCCAACAGACGGTGGAGCACGACATCGTGAAGGTCCGCTGTTCCTATTGCGGCAACCTCTGCGACGAGACCGCCAAGGCCTGCCCCTCCTGTGGGGCACCAATGGGAGCGTAGCGGCCCGCAGGTTCGGCCCGGGTCGACCCGGACGGTGGTCCTGCTTCAGTCGAGGTGGTCGAGCGCCTCAGTCAGGTCGCGCACGAGGTCGTCCGGGTCCTCGATACCGAAGGAAAACCGGATCAGTCCGGGGTCGATCCCTCGCCGCTCGAGCTCCTCCGGTGAGAGATGGCGGTGGGACGTCAGACCGGGAACGCTCGCAAGACTGTCGACTCCGCCCAGGCTCGACGCAACGTGGACGAAGCGGAGGCGGTGGAGGAACTTCTCGGCCGCCGATGCGCCTCCCTTCAACGACACCGAGACCATTCCACCCCGTCCCCGCATCTGGCGCGAGGCGATTTCCTCTTCCTCGGGGCTCGCGCGGCCCGGGTATCGGACGCTTCGCACGAGAGGGTGCTCCGCGAGGGCCTCGGCGACGCGGCGGCCGTTCTCGTTGTGCCGCGCGACGCGGAGGGCGAGCGTCTTCATGCTCCGGCCCAGCAGGTAGGCGGCGGAGGGGTCGAGCACGGCGCCGTAGTCCCCTCTCGGGTCGATCCGGGAGAGGAGATTCTCCGGACCGACGACAGCCCCGGCCGTGACGTCCGAGTGCCCGGCGAGGTACTTCGTGGCGCTGTGATAGACTAAGTCCGCGCCGAGGGCGAGAGGATTCTGGTTGATCGGAGTGGCGAACGTGTTGTCGACCGCCAGGATGCAGCCCGCGTCGTCGGCCGCCCGGGACCAGCGGGCGATGTCGTGGACCGTGAGGAGTGGGTTGGTGGGGCTCTCGATCACGGCAAGACGGGTCTTCGACGTGAGAAGCTTCTCAGGCTCGCGGGCGTCGTGCTCGCCCACGAACCGGACCGTTACTCCGAATCGGGGCATCAGGTCGGTCAGCACGCCCAGCGTGCCGCCGTAGAGCATGTCGAGGGCGACGACCTCGTCCCCCGCTTTCACGAGCGAGAGGAGAAGGCTCGTGAAGGCGCCCATCCCAGACGCGAAGAGGCGGACGGACTCCCCTCCCTCGAGCATTCGAAGCAACTCGGCCGGGACCTCGACCGTCGGGTTCGCGAGGCGGCTGTACTCGTAGATGCTCTCCCGGTCGGACACTTCGGAGAAGGCGGAGGGGAAGTGAAAGGTCGTGGAACGGTAGATCGGAGGAACGACCGACCCCGCGTTGAACTCGGCGCGCCGCGCTCCGTGGACGAGACGCGTCGAGATGCCGGCCCACTCGGGGAGTTCCTGGAAGCGGGGACGGGGACGACGGCCGGGATCCTGCAGCTCGTCGAGGTCGGTCACGAGAGACCACGACCGAGACGGCTCGGGACCTGCTTGAGGACCTGCAGGCGTGCGGGGGCCCCGATCTCCTCGAGGTACTTCGCGACCGCCGGCGGGACCGCTTCTTTCCACGGACCTCCGTCCGCAAGCTGCTCGCGGATCCGGACTCCCTCGTATCGCGCTCGGTCGAAGAGCGGCGGGCTTTCGACCAGATAGCCGGCCCGTTCGAACAGAAGCCGCGTGAGGGGATTGTTGGTGTAGACACGGTCGAACGTCGGAAGGAGCGCCTCGAGATAGTTCACCCACAGCGCATGGCGCTGGATGTCCGAGATCGGTACCAGGAATGTGTGCTCCACCTTCGCTTCCGCGAGAGCCCGCTCGATCATCTCGATCCGTTCCCCGGCGGTGAACGGGTTCTCCCACGTGTACGACTCGTCTGCTGTCCCCACCCCGATGAGAAGCGGCGCCGGAGGACGGTCGGCGCGGACCTTTCGAACGACCTCGAGGTGGCCCCGGTGGAACGGCTGGAAGCGGCCGATCAAAAGGCCCCGCACGGGTCCCTCGACATCACTCGGGGGTCAAATCGTCCACGTCGTCGAGGAACTCGTCGATGTGCGGGCACCGGGACGTCAGATAGTGACGGCAGTGCTCGCAGTGACGGTCGTTCCAGAGAGTGGTGAGGTCGTCGTTGAACTCGTAGCACGGCCGATTGATGAACCGGTCTTCCTCGTCCTCGCCGAGGACGGGAGTCGGAAACGGCCGAGAAGTGACCGGCCCATGCGCCGGAACGCGGAACGCCCCTCTCACGAGCCGGCCGGCCGCCCCGGAGGCGTCGCCGGCGTGACGGGGAGGGAGGTCTCCTCGGACGTTCGACCGGTCGAGCGGACCATCGCGGAGAGACGCTCGAGCAGAGACTCCTTCTGAGCGCCCTGCCCCACGAGGGCGTACTTCAGAACGTCGCGCAACGTTGCGACCGGGATCACTTCGACCTTGCCGCGATAGCGGGACTCGAGGACGAGGTCCGAGAGGTTCTCCTCCGGGACCAAGACGCGCTTGATTCCCGAGTCGGCGGCGGCCTCGACCTTCGCCGTGACTCCCCCGACCGGGAGGACCTGGCCCCGCACGGAGAGCGACCCCGTCATGGCGACCGACTGGTCGACCGGGACGCCCTCGAGCGCACTGATGACCGCGGTCGCGATGGAGACCGAGGCGCTGTCTCCCTCCACCCCGTCCGAGGTCCCGACGAATTGGATGTGGATGTCGTAGCGGGAGATGTCCTCCCCCGTGTACTTCTTGATCAGGGCGCTCACGTTCTGAACAGCCTCGCGCGCGATCTCACCCAGCTTGCCGGTCGCGACAACGACACCACCGTTCCGGGTCTGCGCCGGGGTGACCTCGGCGACGATCGGGAGGACGATCCCCGAGAACTCGGCCATCCCGGTCTGGGCGTTGATGGCCGCGAGCCCGTTGACGACCCCGACCTTCGCGCCGACCGTCGTGAACATGTGGTACTCCTTGCGGCGCTCGATGTATCGGTCGGCGATCTGCTGTTCGAGGGAGCGGGCCGCCTTCTTCGCCTTCACGACCTGCTCGGAGCGGACCATCGGGAGGTTCTCCGAAAGCGCGATGTCCCCCGCGACACGGACGAGACCGCCGAGCTCGCGGAGTCGCAGCGTGAGCTGGCCGGAGCGACCCGAGCGGCGCTGCGCCTCCCGGATCACCTCGACCATCGCCCCGAGGTCGAAATGCGGGATTTTCTTGTCCTTCACGACCTCCTGAGCGATGAATCGGACGATCTTCATCCGGTTGTCCGGCGTGTCGGGCATCGTCGTCTTGACGTAGAGCTCGTAGCCGTAGCCGCGGATGCGCGACCGGAGCGCGGGGTGCATCGTCTGGACACTGTCGACGTTCCCCGCCGCGACCAGGACAAAGTCGGAAGGAACCGGCTCCGTCTTCACCATAGCGCCGGCCGACCGCTCCGATTGACCGACGATGGGGAACTTGCGTTCTTGGAGCGCGGTCAGCAGGGAATGCTGGCTCTCGATCTTGAGGAGATTGATCTCGTCGAGGAAGAGTACTCCACCGTTCGCCTTGTGGATCGCTCCGACCTCCACCCGCTCGTGCGGTGGGGTCTCGAGGCCACCTGACTGGAACGGGTCGTGCTTCACGTCCCCCAAGAGAGCACCCGCGTGCGCCCCCGTTGCGTCTATGAACGGTGGCTTTTCTTCGGGTGAATGCGACACGAGGAGTTTCGCAACCGCGTTTCCGGTGTCGCTTCGACCGCCCGAGAACCGGATGAGCGCGTAGATGATGAAAATGATGAGAAGGCCGAGGAGGAGCGCCGTGTAGTCCTTCTCTGCGATCACGACCCAGAGCGTGAACGCGAGGATGGCGAGCGCGACGAAGACGAACAGAATCGTCCGCTGCTCCTTCTTCTGGGCCGCTTCGAGCTTCTGCGCAGCGACGATCTCCTTTCCCTTTCCGGCCGGGACGACCCGAATCTTCGGTTCGTTGGGGTCCTCGCTGTTCGAGTAGGCGAGGATGTCTTGCAGCTGCTCCTTCGGAAGGAAGTCGACCATCGCTCGGGCGAGCATGCTCTTGCCGGTCCCGGGCTCGCCGATGAGCATCATGTGCCGCTTCTGCGTCGCGGCCTTGTGGGCGACCTCGACCGCGTCGTCCTGCCCGATCACCTGGTCGAGCAGACGGGGCGGCACCTCGACCTGCGCGCTCGAGGTGATGGAGAGGGACCGAGCCCACTGGTCGAGCTCGTTGTCGGGGAGAGCCGGCACGCTCTCGTTCGAGGGTGCTTCCGTTCCTTCGGTCATGATGGCGTCGCGGTCCTCGCGATAGGGAACCAGTTCGCCAAGCTATCGAAGGATGGGGTCCATATAAATCCCTTAGGCCCGTAAATTTGACGACCACCTGATTCCCGCAGAGGAACCAGCTTCTCGGGCACGTCTCTGCGGCACCAGGGGTCGACCGTTATCTACCGTACCGGGCTCGGTGGCCCGAAGGCTCCGATGACGATCCGGCTCGAGGGGAAACCGGTGGCCGACCGGATCGACGAGGAGACCCGCGCAGCTCATCGGTCCGTGCCCTCCGGGGCGCCAGCCCCGTGCCTCGCGAGCGTTCATCGGGGGGTGGAAAGCCCGTTCCGCTACTACCTCAAGCGACAGGCGAAGGCGGCCGGCGCGCTCGGGATCTCCTTCCGAGACGAGGCGCTCCGTCCGGGCGACGGTCCGAAGGAGCTCGTCGAGCGACTCTCAGCCCTCGACCGGGACCCTTCGGTCCACGCGGTGCTCCTCGAGCATCCCATTCCCCCGCCCTTCGACTTCTACCGGGCGGTCGCAGCGCTTCGGCCCGAGAAGGACGTCGATGGCGTGGGGACCGCGAACCTGGGCCGGCTCGTCGCCCAGGCCCCTGTCCACGTCCCTGCCGTGGCGCTCGCTGCAGTCGAGATCGCCCGTCATTATCACCTGCCGATCGAGGGGGAGCGGGTCGTCGTTCTCGGCCGCTCGGAGACGGTGGGGCTGCCGCTCGCGCTCCTGCTGACGGGGAAGGGAATCGGGCTCAACGCCACCGTGACGGTCGTGCACTCGAAGAGCCGGGATATCCGGGGCGCGCTCGCGGGCGCACGGACGATCTTCTCCTGCGTGGGTCGCCCGGCGATGCTCAATCGGGAGATTGTTCCGGAGGGCGCCTTCGTCGTGGACGTCGGCGTCTCCACCGTTCCCGACCCGAGCCGCCCAGGTGCGTCCAAGACCGTCGGAGACGCGGATTTCGGGGCGCTCGACGGATGGGCCGCGGGAGTTACGCCGGTTCCGGGCGGGGTCGGCCCCGTGACGGTCGCGAAGCTCATGGCAAGCACGATGGAAGCGTATCGGCTCCTGGTCCCAGGAGGAGAGGTACGATGAACCGGCACCATCCCGGAGCGCCCGGCGCGAAACCTCCGCCCCTCCGATGCCGTGACTGTCCGATGTGGTACGGCGCGGAGGACGACGGGTGGGGCCCTTGCTCGATCAAGCATCGTCGGGGGGACGAGCGGTACCTCACGTGGGGGGGCCACGTCTGCGATGAGAATTACACGCCACCCAGGCCGCGGGTGACCTTGTTGCGTGCCGCCGCGTTGAGCGGGGTCCGCTCCACTTCCAAAACGTCCGCGGTCGGGTACACCTCGACCTCGAAGGCCGGCCAGCGCACCCGACGTGCGACCCGTCGCAAGACGCGCGGGGAGAGCTCGACCCGGCGGCGGTCGGCGTCCAAACGATAGTCCCCCGGTCCGGCTCCAAGAACACGTGCGACGCGCGCCGACCACCTCCCGAGATGGACCTCGGGTTCCGCCTCGACGACCCCGAGGACGACCGTCCCGTCCTCCGTCCGGATCGCGAATTCGGGGGCCGTCCGCTCCGCCCTTCGGAGAAGGCGTTGTCGGAGCTGGACACCGTCCTTGAACCGGGAGGAGCAGTAGTGAAGCGGAACCGAAAGTCGGAGCTCTCGGACGAGCCGCTCCGCGGCCGCCCGGCTCCCGCGAACGCCCCACCCGTTGCGAGGGTCGACCCGGTAGTTCCTCTCGCGCATCTTCTCCTCGTTCGTTTCGGAGAACTCGAGCTCGTTGAGATTGACGAAGTCGACGCCGATCTCATCGAGCGTTCGAAGAAGACGGCGAAGCTCCGCCTCCTTGTCCGGAAGGACCGGAATCTCGACCCCCCGTCGGACCCCCCAAGAGGGCGCCTCCTCGAGGACCGCGCGGTACGCCCCTCCCTCGCTCGCGAGGGGCCCCCAGAGATAGTGCGGGATGTGGAGACGGAACTCGTCGAGCCCGGCACGTGCCAGGCGTTCGAGCTTCCCCGCGTTCGGCTCGTGGGTGTAGAGGTGGATGTTGTGGTCCGGACCGAACTCACGCTTCAACAGGCGAACGTAGTGCTCGACGCGGTCGACCACCCCGAGGGGGTCACCGCCGGTGATACCGGTGCCTGAGGCGCCAATCGCCCGAGCCTCTTCGAGGACGTCCTCGTCCGCGACGACACGTCGCTCGTTCGCGTAGACGACATCCTTCTGGTTCCGGGTCGGTGAGACGGGACAGTAGAAGCAGCGGAATCGACAGAGACCGGTGACGAACAGGACCATCTTTCGTCCCTCCGCGCACTGCTCGCAGGCAAGGGAGAGCGGTCCCCGATGGCTCGAGGCCATCGGGAGGGGCGTGAGTCCGTTCGTGTCCATCGGGAAAAGAAGCCGAAGGCCCCACAATAAGCGTTTCCCGCCCGCGCGGACGACCGTTCCCCGGCCAGAATCCCGCCGACGTCCGGTTCCCGTGGTGGCCTCGCGCCACCAAGTGAGGCGCTGGGAGGCCGTAGGCGTACGCTCAAATCCCCCACCCGATTGGTCGCCGCCGCTCTGGGAGGAAACTCGCCGATGGAAATGCAACCGGGCCAGATGGCGTACGACCGGGCGAGCACGGTGTTCTCACCGGATGGCCGACTGTTCCAGGTCGAGTACGCCCTTCAAGCGATCCAGATGGGCGGCACGGCCGTTGCCGTCACCTACGACGCCGGCATCGTGTTCGTGGCGTACCGCAACCTTCCCGTGAGCTCGCTCGCGGAGGCCGGTTCCATCGAGAAGAGCTTCGCGATCGACCGTGGCCTCGGATGCGTCACCGCCGGGCTCATCGCCGACTCCCGGGTCCTGGTCGAATTCCTCCGCGTCGAGGCTCAGCGGCACCGCCTCACCTACGGAGAGGCGCCGCCGTACACCCTTTTGGGTCATGCCCTCGGCACGCTCCTGCAGCAGTACACCCAGTTCGGCGGAACGCGGCCGTTCGCGGTATCGCTTCTCCTCGGTGGGTTCGACGGGACGACCCCCGGACTTCTCGAGCTGGACCCGAGCGGAGCGACCATCGGCTGGAAGGCCTACGCCATCGGCCGGAACCGCCGCGCGGTCGCCGATTTCCTCGAGGAGAAGATCCCCGACCACCTGAACGAGGACGGGGCGTTCAAGCTCGCGGTCCAAGCGGTCGCCGAAGGCTCTCCGACTCCGTTCCCGGCCGACGCGCTCGATGTGGCGGTCCTGGAGCCCGACTCGGACCTCCGACGGCTCGCCCCGACCGAGGTCGCTCGTCGCGTCCAAGGGATGCCGTTCATCGGTACGCCCGAACGGCGACCCGGCGCCCGGTAGGCGCCTCTCCAGCGACTCGCCGCGCGCGCCGGCGAAGACGTAAGTTCGGTCCTTGCTTCCCGGCCGCATGGCCGAGACGCTCTCCTTCTCCGTCCGGGACGTCCGCACGATCTTCGACTACAACCAGGCCGTCTTCGAACGGTTCGTCCGCCGCGTCCGCCGGTTGCCGGCGGGGGAGGCGACCCGCAAGCGCGGGATCGGACATGAGTCGCTCTTCGACACCCTCGTCCACATCCTCAACGTCCACGAGGTTTGGCACGTGTACATCGTTCGTGGGAGGAACAACGACCGCGAGCTCGAAGCCCTCTTCCAGGACTCGACGCGGCACCCCAACGACTGGAAGGGGTTCGATGTCTACTCCCATCGCGTCTGGTCCGGTGTTGACGAGACCGTGCGTCACCTCACCGACCAGGCGCTCGGTCGGAGGGTGAAGGCCTTCTGGATGTCGGGGAGCTACACGGTGCGGGACGCCGTGCTGCAGTCCACGTTCGAGCAAGCGCACCACTTGGGGGAGGTCATCGGGGCGCTCTGGCAGGATGACCGCAAGCCCCCCGACATGACCTGGATCGACGTGCGACGAGCGATGGCTCGTCCGGCCCGTCGGCGTCGCTCGAGCCGTTAGGCGACCGTCCTGGGCCGCGCCGCTTCCTCGAACTCCCCGCGCAACCTCATGCGGCGGCGTGTCCGGTGGTACGTGACCGCGAACCGGTGCGCCTCGTCGCGCACCGCGCGCAGGAGGAGCATCGGCGGGGCATTCGGGTTCGGGCGCATCGGCTCCGAGCGGTCCGGACGGTAGACCTCTTCTTCCCGCTTCGCGAGACCGATCGCGGGGATGCGGTCGGAGAGCCCGAGGTCGGCGAGCGCCGACTCCGCCGCGGACAGCTGACCGGCTCCCCCGTCGATGAGGAGGAGGTCTGGAAGGACCTCGTTGTCGGCGAGACGACGCGCGAACCGTCGGCTCACTACCTCGGCGACCATCGCGAAGTCGTTCGTCCCTTCGACCGTGCGAATCCGGTAGCGGCGATACTCCGACTTCTTGGCGACCCCGCGCTCGAAGACAACGAGAGAGCCGACCGCTTCCGAACCCTGGAAGATCGAGATGTCGATGCCTTCGATCCAGTTCGGGATCGTGGGGAGTTCGAGGAGGTTCTGGACGGCCAGGAGTACCTCCCTCGGCGCCGGTCGGGCGACGACCTGGTCGACGGTCGCGCGCGCGAGGCGTTCCGCGAGTCGGCCGAGCGATGCGTAGCGCCCCGTCGGCCGGAACCGGACATCGACGCCCCGCGCAGCGAACAGCTCGTCGAGCGTGGAGTCGATCCCCGGTGGCCGGGGCGCCGCGACGTAGATCCGGTCCGGGAGTTCGAGCTGAGAGCCGTAGTACTGAGTGAGAAACTGGCGGAGCACCTCCCCGGGCTCCGGGACGTCGTCCGCAGGGATCGTGACGAGGTGGGGTTCGGTCCGACGGACCTCGCCGTCCTCCACACGGAGGAGCCCGACGGCGACCCGGAGCGTCGAGGGGTCCTGGGGATAGGCGAGCGCAAGGACGTCCGCACGGCCCGAGCCCGGCCCGACGACCGCCTGACGTTCCGCGAGCGCCCCGAGTCCCGCGAGCGCGTCCCGCAGCATCGCGGCGCGCTCGAACTCTTCGCGCTTCGCTGCCGCGTGCATCTCGGACTCGACCAGCGGCCGGACGCGGCCGATCTCGCCGCGGAGCACCTCCGTCGCACGGTCGACCCGGGCACGGTACTCTTCGGCCGGGATGGCCCCGATGCAGGGAGCGCTACAGACCTTGAGGTGGTAGTAGAGGCAGGCCTGCTTCGGAAGGCGGACG
The DNA here is from genome assembly GCA_035623375.1 of Thermoplasmata archaeon. Taxonomy (GTDB): domain Archaea; phylum Thermoplasmatota; class Thermoplasmata; order Lutacidiplasmatales; family UBA184; genus Lutacidiplasma. The sequence goes on along the minus strand of DASPTO010000005.1, from coordinate 3,620 downwards.
CACCGGCGGAGCTGGAACAGGTCTCCGAGGAGCTTCTCGACGCTGCGCGCTTCCCGGGCGCTCGTGTACGGCCCGAACAAGAGAAGTCCAGCGCGTCGGCGGGGCCGACGGACGAGGTAGATCCGAGGAACCTCATCGCCGACACTGACCGCGAGGTAGGGGTAGCTCCGGTCGTCCTTCAGGAGGACGTTGTACGGGGGCTGGTACTGCTTGACCAGGTTCGCCTCCAAGAGGAGCGCCTCCCGCTCGGTCGAGGTGGGGACGAACTCGACGCTCGCGCTCTGCGCCAAGATCGTGCCGTCCTTCTCGATGCGCGCTCTCAAGTGGTCGAGGACGCGTCGGCGAAGGCTGCGGGCCTTCCCGACGTAGACGACCTCGCCACGACTCGAGCGGAATAGGTAGACTCCCGGGACGTCCGGTCCCCTGCGGAACCCTTCTCGGTTCTCGGCGGCGAGCTGGCTTGCCGGCACGAACGAGGGAAGCTCGGTCCGTTCGTTTTCTGTCATAGGGACGCGCGGCGCAGGACGGGGACGGGCGGAGGGAGATGCGGCTGCAGGAACCGGCCCGTGTGCGAGCTCTTCACGCGCGCGACCTCCTCGGGCGTCCCCTCCGCCACCACGTGACCCCCCTCGTTCCCTCCTTCTGGGCCGAGGTCGATCAGCCAATCGACCGACTTGAGAACGTCGACGTTGTGCTCGATGACCACGACCGTGTTGCCGCCCGAGCGGAGTCGGAAGAGGACCTCGAGGAGTCGCTCCACGTCGGCGAAGTGAAGACCTGTCGTCGGCTCGTCGAGCAGGTAGAGGGTCTTGCCGGTCGGAGGTTTCGAGAGCTCGAACGCGATCTTGATCCGCTGGGCCTCGCCACCGGACAGCGTGGTCGCGCTCTGTCCGAGGCGGATGTACCCGAGGCCGACGTCCGAGAGCAACTGAAGCCGGGTCGCGATCCGCCGGTGGTTCGCGAAGAACTTGAGCGCCTCGTCGACCGACATGTCGAGGACGTCGGCGATCGTCTTCCCCTTGAACCGGACCTCGAGCGTCTCGGCGTTGAACCGCTTGCCGCGGCACTCCTCGCAGACCACATAGACGTCCGGGAGGAAGTGCATCTCGTAGCGGAGGGCACCGTCGCCCTCGCACCGCTCACAACGGCCCCCGGCAACGTTGAAGCTGAACCGGCCCGGAGCGAACCCTCGGGCCTTCGCCTCGGGAAGGCCGGCGAAGAGCTCCCGGACCGGGGTCATCACGCCCGTGTACGTCGCTGGGTTCGACCTCGGTGTCCGGCCGATAGGCGCCTGGTCGATGAGGAGCACCCGGTCGAGCTCGTCGATCCCTTCGATGAAGTCGTGTCGACCGGGCGTTTCGCGCCCGACGCCGAGGTGCCGGCGGACGGCTCGGTAGAGGATCTCCTGGAGGAGCGTCGATTTCCCGCTCCCCGAGACCCCCGAGAGTCCCACAAGAAGGCCGAGGGGGATCGCGACATCGTCGCCCTTCAGGTTGTGCTCCCTCGGTCCATGGACCGTGAGGAATCTCCGGCCCGGCGACGCCCGCTGGCGCGGGGTCGGGATCGAGCGGACCCCCGAGAGGAAGGCCGCCGTAAGGGAGCGCGGGGTTCCACCGATCTCTTCCGGCGGGCCCGAGTACAGGAGCTCCCCTCCGAGCGAGCCCGCGCCGGGCCCTAGGTCGACGAGCCAGTCGGACTCGCGCATCGTCATCTCGTCGTGCTCGACGACGAGAAGCGTGTTGCCGAGGTCGCGGAGGGTCTTCAGCGTCGAGAGCAGCCGAGCTTGGTCTCGGGGATGGAGCCCGATCGATGGTTCGTCGAGAATGTAGAGGACTCCGACGAGGCCCGACCCGATCTGCGTCGCGAGGGCGATCCGTTCTGCTTCCCCGCCCGAGAGCGTCCCCGAGGCCCGGTCCAAGGTGAGATACGTGAGCCCCACGTTCTCGAGGAATCCGAGCCGGGCGCGGATCTCCTTCACCACCTGGCCCACGATCTTCTCGTCCCGGTCGGAGAGGACGAGCGAGCGGAACATCTCGCTCGATTCGGCGACCGTCATCGCGGTGACGTCGGCGATCGACCGACCCTGGACGGTCACCGCGAGGCTTTCCGGCTTCAGCCGGCGGCCTCCGCATGCGCGGCACGGGACGAACGAGAGGAACCCAAGGTAGTACTCCTTCGCGCCCTCGCTCTTCGTCGTGCGCCATCGGCGTTCGAGGGCGGCGACCAGCCCCTCGCGGAGCCAGCCGTTGACCCACCACTCCTCGGGGCCATGGGTCGAACGGCCGAAGCTCCGGTCGACGCCGTACATGAGCGCCTTCCATCCCTTCTCGGAGAGTTCGCGGACGGGTCGTCGAGGGTCGTAGTCGTACATCTCCCCGAATCGGACGAGGGACGACGTCATCGGCGTCAGGCCCCAGACGTTGATCGCTCGGGTGAGCGGCTTCTCCTTGTCGGGGATGATCCGCTCGGGCTCCGCGTGGAGCGTCGCGCCGATGCCGAGGCACTCGGGGCACGCCCCGAACGGGTTGTTGAACGAGAACATCCTCGGCGCGAGCTCGTCCATCGAAAACCCGCACTCGGGGCACGCGCGGCGACTCGAGAACATCTGGCGTTGTCCCCGCGGCCGACGCAAGACGACGAGCCCGTCCCCGAGACTTCGGGCGAGTTCGACCGCCTCGGCGAGGCGGCTCTCCTCGGAGGGAGCGACCTCGAAGCCATCGACCACGACCTCGATCGTGTGCTTCTTGTTCTTCTCGAGCCGGACCTCGGGGCCGGGGAGACGGACCTCGACCCCGTCGATCACGAACCGGCGGTAGCCGGACTTGCGAAGCTTCTCGAGAACGTCCCGGTGCTCCCCCTTCTTCGCACGGACCACGGGAGCAAGCACGTCGACCTTCTCGCCCATAGCCTGAGCCTTGACCGCGTCGACGACCCGGTCCACCGATTGGGGGGAAATCTCGTTCCCGTCGTTCGGACAGTGCGGGACCCCGATGCGGGCGAAGAGCAATCGAAGGTAATCGTGGATCTCGGTCACGGTGCCGACCGTGGAGCGAGGGTTCTTGCTCCCTGCGCGCTGCTCGATCGCGATCGCCGGAGCGAGCCCGTCGATCGAGTCGACATCGGGCTTGTCCATCTGCCCAAGGAACTGCCGCGCGTACGACGAGAGACTCTCGATGTACCGCCGTTGGCCCTCGGCATAGAGCGTGTCGAAGGCGAGCGACGACTTTCCCGAACCGCTCACGCCGGTAATGACGATGAACTTCCCGCGCGGAAGGTCGATCGAGACGTTCTTGAGGTTGTGCTGGCGAGCGCCGCGAACCCGGATCGTGTCGGATGGGTCGGCCATGCTGCGGACCTACGGCGGAAGGAGCGTTCGGACCGTTTCGACCAACCGGTCAAGCACGTGGACCTGAACGCGGTCCCCGAGCTCCTTCGAGGCGCTTCGCGTGTCCCCGATGACGCTCTCCGGCCAGTCGGCCTCGGAGGCGGCTCCCGGGACGAACGGACTGTGGCGGTAACCGACGACCGGCCGTTCGGGGCCGACGGTCTCCGGAGCGAGCGCCATCATGCGCGACGTTTCGAGCAGGCCCGCGTGACCATCGGACGCCGGGGCGTCCTGG
>DASPTO010000004.1:0-4542 GCA_035623375.1 Thermoplasmata archaeon | reverse complement strand
GGACGGTCGGTCACGGCATCCCCTCGGATTCGCGCAGGTAGAGACAGCTCGCCGCGTTGATTCGACCCCGAGGGAACTCGAGCGGGGTCGCGAGTGCAGGACCGGGGTCCACCGTACACTCGTCTCGAGCGATCGGGCAGCGCGGAGCGAACGAGCACCCTGACGGAAGCCGCGAGAGGTTCGGAACCGACCCCGCGAGCGTCGGGAGGGGCCCGTCGTCCTGGTACCGGGTCGGGATCGAACGCATCAGCGCCTTGGTGTACGGATGGCGCGGTCTCTGGAACACGTCGACGACAGGGCCGAGCTCGACCAGGTGACCCGCGTACATCACCCCGACATCGTCGGCGATCTCGGCGATGACACCGAGGTCGTGGCTGATGAACAGGATGGAGGTCCGGACTTCCTCGAGAAGTTCTTTCATCAGCGTTAGGACCTGCGCCTGGATCGTCACGTCGAGCGCGCTCGTCGGCTCGTCGGCGATCAGGAGCGACGGTTTCTCCGAGAGCGCCATCGCAATCATGATCCTCTGGCGCATCCCGCCCGAGAGTTCGTGCGGGTAGAGGTTCAGGACCGTCTCGGGGTCGTTGATCCGGACGAGGCGCAGGTACTCGAGTGCCTCCTCCCGCATTCCGGGCGGCACCGGCGGAGATGGTGCGCCCTCGCCCCCGGAACGGGGCTGGGGCACGCTCGGGAGGAACGGATGGCTCAGCACCTCCCCCGCCTTCGGAGTTCGGCCCTTGGAGTAATCGAACGGCTGCACTTCCTTCGCGAACACGGGGGCTTGTCCCGCGTCGCGCAGCCGGCGGACGCGGACCGCCTCCGCGACCTGTTGGTAGATTCGGTACGATGGGTCCAGCGAGTTGATCGGTTCCTGGAAGATCATGCCGATCTCGGTCCCACGGACGAGCGGGATCTTCCACTTCGGGACCTCGAGGAGGTCCACGCCCTGGAAGACGACCCGACCGCTGCGGACCTTGGCGGGGGGCTCCGGGAGAAGGCGGGGAATCGCGTGCGCGAGGGTGCTCTTCCCACATCCGGTCTCTCCGACGATCCCGAGGACCCGCCCCGGCATCATCTCGAACGAAACGTCCCGGAGGGCGTGGAACGTTCCCGCGCCGACCACGTAGTCGACCGAGAGGCCCTCGACCGAGAGGACCGGGTCGGTCACGGCGGGGCCCCCCCTCGAGCGACCGGCTGTTCGGCCGGAGCAAAGACGACCAGGAGGACGAGCTCCTCTTCGATCGAGTGGAACCGATGCTCTTCGCGGGCCAGTACGAAGAGGATGTCTCCGGGCTCTACCGTCTCGTCCGAGTCGCCGTGGCGGAACCGGCCATGTCCGTGGACGACGTAGTAGACCTCGTCCTCTCCGTGAGGAGTCTGGAGGTCGGTGGCTCCGCGTGGGAGAACGTAGACCCCCGCGCTCATCGTTGGCACCCGTAGAAACTCCGAATACCCGCCTCGGGTTCGTCGAGACCGGCGGGCGAGGGCCTCGATCGATCGAGGGGATCCCTCCGTCCTCGGCATCGGGCGGTGCCTTGGTGCCGAACTCAATCGCTTCGGCATCGAGCTACCCGGCCTCCGGAGCACCGCGTCTCGCATCCAGGACCTCTTGCGCCGCACGTTCTCCCGTAAGAATCGCTCCAGAGACCGTCGCCGATTCTCCCGTCGTCTCCGTCGCTTCGCCCGCGAAGAAGAGCCGCCCAGCAACCGGTGCGGCGAGCTCACGACGGTCGGCGGGCCCGCTCCCTGGCGGGAAGAACGAGTATCCGCCCAAGACCCAAGGGTCGTCCGGCCACCGATGGATCGCGGAAGCGTCGACCGTGCCCAGGGTCGCCTCGGGCGGAGCGATCTGATTCCATTCCTCCACGGTCGCCGCGACGAGCTCAGCGTCCGGAAGCGCGCTTCGGCGGCGTGCCTCGCGGCCCACCGTGAAGGCTGTGAGGACCTCGGTCGGCTCCTCGAGACGGACTCGGGGACGAAGGAACGAGGTCGCCGTATCTCCCCAGAGAACGCCGAAATCCCCGAGCTGCCGACGCATCGTTCCTTCTCGGAGACGGAGCTGGAGCGCGAAGGCATCGCCGAAGCCGATGCGAGCGATCGCCGTTTGCTTGCCCGCCGGAAGCGGCGGGTCGAACCGGATCCGGCCGGCCTTGAGCACACCAAGAGAGACCGTTACGATGGCGTAGGGAGCACGATACTCGCATCCGGAACCCCCCGTCGGGCCGAGGGTGCGGACCCGGACCGCACCTCGCTCCAGCGTTACGTCCGTGACCGGGGTGTTCCGGCGAACCCGGTCGCCGAGCGAATCGGCTGCCCAGTTCGCGAGGGCAGAGTACCCTTCGACCACTCGGAAGTTGCGGAAGCCGAACGGTTCCCCGGCCTCCGCCTCCTCCTCGGCCGGTCCACGGACGCCGATCGAGTCCGGGTCGGTTGCGTAGGTGTGGGCGTGCAGTACGTCGACGAGCGAACGTGTCGCGGGAGAGACCTTCCGCTCGTCCAGGAATGTCCGAAGCGACCGGTCGGGTCCGTCGTAGCGGCCGAGCGCGCGCGGGACGCCAAAGTATCCCTGCCACGTGGACCGGGCACCGACCACCGGATGGAACGGAAGGGCGAGCCACGGGTAGCTCCCCACCCGCCGGTCGAGGACGATTCGGCTGCGCTGGTGCACCGGATACGGGACGGTGTGAAGCCCCGCCTCCCGGAGCCATTCGTGCGTGACCACGTGGCGTCCGTGGACCATGAGGGCGCCCAGCTCGAGGGCGACCCCGGGGACGAGCGAGTAGTCGGAGAGCGCACGCCCCCCCACGCGATTGCTTGCTTCGAGCACAGTCACTCGGAGTCCTGAGGCGACCAACCGCCGGGCCGCGGAGAGCCCTGCGAACCCGGCCCCGATCACGAGGACGTCGGGATTCTCCGCGGCTGCCGACCGGCTCGACTCTGGTGCGTTCGTGGTCGCCCGTTCCCCGGCCGTCATTCGCTGGCCTCCCCCGACGAGGCCGACGGTCGCGGGGCGAACGAGCTCTCCGTCTCCTTCGCGAACGCTCGGCGGGTGCGCGGGTCGAGAACGTCACGGAGTCCGTCGCCGAGCAGGCTCAACCCGAGCACAGTCACGAAGATTGCGAGGCCGGGGCCCATGACCAGCCACCATTCCCCCGGAAGCAGGGACTGGTAGTTCGACACCATCGTCCCCCACTCGAGGATGGTGGAGGGGAGCGGGATCACGAACGCGACGGTCGAGAAGGTGACGATCACGGTCCCCACGTCCAGGGTGGCATACACCGTGAGCGGCTCGAGGAGGTTCCGAAGGACATGGCGGACTAAGATCCGTCCTTCGGACAGACCGGCGATCCGCCCGGCGTGGATGTACCCTTGGTGCTTGATGACGAGGACCTCGCCCCGAACGATCCGAACGTAGTACGGCCACCACGTCACCGTGAGAGCGATCACGATCGCGGTGAGCGGGTCGACGCTATGACCGAAGATCGCGGTGAGAGCGATCGCGAGCACGAGCGTGGGGAAGGCGAGGAAGATGTCGGTGACTCGGAGAATCACCGCCGAGGCGGAACGGCCGACGCGACCTTCCTCCCAGAACCCCGCGATCAGCCCGAGACCCGCGCCGATCAGAATCGACAATCCCGTGATCACGATGCCGATCGTGAGGTCCAGAGGAAGGGCCGCGACGACCCGAGAGAGGACGTCCCTTCCGAGCTCATCCGTCCCGAACCAATGCTGAGCGCTCGGCGCCTCGTTGAGCCCGGGGCCAATCGTGCTCGGGGAGTACGGCAGGATTGACCACGAATGCCCAAGGAGGGTGTGGGTGATCGGCGGAAGCACTTCCACCAGGACCGCCGTGGCCACCAAGATCACGGTGATGACGAAACCCGCCAAGGTGAGGAGGTTCGCCGAGAGGGTGCGCAGGGATTCGAAGAGCACATCCGATGCATGCGAACGAGGAACAACGAACGGGCGGGGCGGACCGGCGGCCCTGCCGCCGGCGGGCTCGACCGGGAGAGGAGCGGCCGGTCCGGCCATCTAGCGCCACTCCACTCGCGGGTCGATCACACCGTAGAGGATGTCCGCGACGAGGTTCGCGATGACGACCGCGATCGCGAAGACGATCGTCACGCCGATGAGCCCGGAGAAGTTGTTGTCGAGAATCGCGTTGAACGAGTAGTCCCCGATTCCCGGCCAGCGGAAGATCTCCTCGACCACCACGGTGCTCGCGAGCAGACCGCTCGCCGTGAACCCGAGGATCGTCGTGGTCGTGATCAGGGAGTTCCGTAGAGCATGGCGGTAGAGGACCGCGGTCTCGCCGATCCCTTTCATTCGAGCGCTTTTGATGAAGTCGAGCGGGAGGACCTCGAGCATCGAGCTCCGGGTCATCCGAGTGATGATGCCGAGGTTGAGGAAGGCGAGCGAAATCGCCGGAAGGATGAGGTGGGAAACGGCGTCGAGCACCCCGGATGGGCTGCCCGCGAGAATGGCGTCGACCACCGAGATGTGAGTTGGCTGGGGGAACGGCGGCGTTTGCTCGCTGAATGC
>DASPTO010000003.1:0-2125 GCA_035623375.1 Thermoplasmata archaeon | reverse complement strand
CATCGAGGTAGAGGACGCCCACGCTCGGGGCCGAGTCGGGGTACGCTTCGACCACGGGCGGAGAGCATGCGTGGTCCCCTCCGAGAACGATCGGGACCTTTCCGGCGGCGTAGATCGGTCGGACCTCCTCGCGGAGCCCGTTGGCCATGTCCTCCGAACTCCCGTACTCCTCCGTGTTCCCGAGGTCGTGGACCGGCACGTCGGAGAGGTCCACTCCGGTCTCGAGGTCGTACGACTCGAAGTTCCAGGAGTGCTGGCGGATCGAGTCGGGTCCGAAGCGGGCCCCGGGACGGAACGAGGTCGTTCGGTCGAAGGGAACACCCACGATGACGAACTGCGCCTCGTCGAACGATGCGTTCGCGTCCGCGAACGTGGTCGGGCGTTGCACGACGGTCGGACGGCGGTGCTCTATAAGACGGTGCCTTCGTGCCCGGGCCTAGCCGGCCTCGGCGGGAGCACGACTTCCCAAGAGACGGGCGCGGATCCCCATCTCTCCGTAGAGGAACTCCATCACCACGAGCGAGATCACCGTGGTGCCGACGGCCATGACGAAGAGGCCGAAGTAGCCGTACAGGAGGATCGCGACCGCGCCGACCGCCGGCCCGATGCTCCAGAGCGACGAGTTGATCAGCGAGAACACCCCGAGGTACTCGGCCCGCTGGTCCGGTGGGGCCGTCCGGGCGACCCAGGCGGTCATCCCCGGGCTGAGGAACGAGAGCCCCGCGTTGCGCACCGCCTGGGCCGGAACCACCTCGGTCCACGAGGACGAGAAGATGAAAATCCCGTACGAGGCGAGCGTGAGCACCGTGCCGTACCAGATCCCCCGGATCTCCCCGTACCGGTCGATCCAACGGCCGAGCGGAACCCCGGTCAGCGCTCCCGTGATGAGGCCCGCGATCGCGACGAGCGACACCTCGAGGCTGCTCGCGCCGAGCGACGCCGCGAAGTAGCCATAGAACGAGGCGACCGCGCCGGACCCGATGGCGCGGATCGACACGGCGAAGGAGAAGGTGGCGACGTTCTTCATCTCGCGAAGGGGGCGCCGCGACGTCCGCGCTGGGACGCGGACGTCCGGAACGATGAGGACGACGACGGCCAGCACGCCTACCATCATCGCGACCACGAACGGGAACAGCGCCTGCAGGCCGTACCAGTAGGTGATGAGACCCGCCAGGACGAACCCGGCGACGGCTCCCGCGTTCGAGGTGGCGTTGAGCAGGCCGTATCCTTCGCCCCGTTCCGATACCTGCGTCACGTCCGCGACGAACGCGTTGTACGCGGGACTACCGATCGCGAGCGCGAGCTCGGCCGCGATGAACAGGACCCCGGCGAGGAACCACCCCGGCACGAAGACGATCGCGAGAAAGAGCGGGAACGCGGTGGCCTCTCCGATCAGGAGGAATAGTTTGCGCCTTCCGGCCCGGTCGGAGAGCCGGCCCATCCACGGCCCGATGGCGCTCGCCGGGAGCCAGGCGAGGGTCAGGATGATGAGCGCGACGGGCAGCGTGGCGCCCTTGATTTCGACGAGGTAGAGCGGAAGGAAGACAATGAAAAGCCCGCCTCGGTTGCTCGCGAGCAGGGAGTACAGGGAAAGCGAGAGCAGTTCGCGAGAGGGCATTGTCGCATCACCACGGGCAGTTACTTACGCTTGAGCGTCGGCCAAGGTGTACGACACGGGCTCCGGCAGACGACACATTATGAGCTGGGGTGCGGTTCGCCCCGCGGGTACGTAGCCCATGCCCGAAGGCGAGCTGGTCGCTCGAAAGAACGACGAAGAAGGCGTCGAGATTGTGACCCTGAAGAACCCTCCCGTGAACGCCCTCAGCACTGCCCTGCTCGCGGGACTCTCCCACCACATCGAAGCGATCGCCGAGGACCCCAAGGTCCGTGCCGTCGTGCTGACCGGGGACGGTCAGTACTTCAGCGCCGGCGCCGACCTCAAGGAGTTGGCGACGTTGGACCTCGCGAGCGCCCCGGACCTCGTCCGCAAAGGCCACGCCGTGTTTCACCGGATCGCGACCCTTCGGCCGCCGGTGATCGCCGCGATCAATGGCCTCGCCCTCGGGGGCGGGCTAGAACTCGCGCTCTCGTGCGACCTGCGGATCGCGGGGGAGTCGGCCAAGCT
>DASPTO010000002.1:0-2346 GCA_035623375.1 Thermoplasmata archaeon | reverse complement strand
TCCCGGGCCGTTGGCCCCTTCGATGCGAAGGTTCCTGGTTCTCGCTCACCGGGTTCCGACGGACGGTCAGTTCACGCTCAACGACCTCGCCGGCGGCGCCGGTCGGATGGACGAGGTCGCGCGGGCGGTCTCGACCGCGTTCACGCTCTCGAACGACCTCCGCAGGGACACCGAGATGACGATTCTCTTCGTCGCGAGTCCGCCGCCCAAGGCTCGGCGCATCGACCTTTCCGGCGCCCGCCTCCGCTACCTCAACCCGGACGAGAGGTCGACCGCGGCGCTCCTCAAGAACGCCCTTGTCCGGTCGGTCGACTTCCCCCGACCGTTCGAGTCGTCCCCCGGGCTCACGGTCGCGCCCTCCGACCCTGGGTCGGACCTCCGTGCATTCCTTTCCCGGCCGAACCCCGTCTGGCTCCGGGAGGATGGGGAGCCGCTCAGCCTCTGGCCGTCCCCGGGGGGAGAGGTCGCCGCCGTGGTCTCCGACCCGTACGACCCGTCCCCGGACGAAAGCGCCCTCCTCACCGAAGCGGCCGTGCCCCGCGTCTCCGTGGGGCCAAGAAGCCTTCGGACGAGCCAGGTCATCGACGCCGTTCACCACGAGCTCGACGTCCGCGAGGCGACCGGCCGGGTCTCCGCTCCCTCGCCTCCGTAGAGGTCAGTGCACGAACGCGGGCCGAAGGATTTCGGTGCTCGTCTCGACCGCCTCCCGGACCGAACGGGTCCGGAGGCCACCGATCACCGCAGTGAGGTGAACGACCTCGCGAGGTTCGGGCCGGACACGGGTCCCGAAGACGAGCCGGTCCGGGTGGTTCAGTCTCTGGCTCATCGACTGGAGCACCCGGTTGAGCGTCCTCAGGGTGAGGTTCGAACCACCCTCCAGGTGGACGAGAGCGGACGGCCTCTCCGAGAGATGGTAGTCGAGCAGCGAGTCGGAGAGCGCCTGCTGGACGAGCCGCTCCGGCTCCGAAACGTGGTACTCCCCGACGACGAGGGTGGAGAGCCCCGACTCGCGAAGGTGGTTCTTGAGGCTCGCGAGGTCGACGTTCAGCTGCGAGGGGTTCTCGACCATGTCGACCAGGCTCGATACGAGCGAGTGGAGGTACGCGTTCCTCACCTGGAAGACCCGGTGGATCGGGAGCGACTCGAATCGTCGGAGCTTTTCGTTTGCGAGCGCCACCAAGAGTCCGCCCAGGTCCTCGAGCTCGGAGACCGTCGCCACGACGTTCTCACGCCGGGCACGGTTGTTCTCGATCTCGACCTGGAACGGTAGGAAGACGACCGGGACGGCGAGCGTCGCCGTCGAGCGAAGGGCGCGAGAGAGGTACGGGAGAAGAGCGCTTCCCGTTCCGCCCCCGATCCCCGCGAGCAGGAAGACGATCTCGAGGGGTCGGAGGCGCCGGAGGAGCTCGTCCCGGCCCTCTTCCACGGCCTGAAGGACGAGCGATCGGTCCCCACCGCTTCCCCGCCCGCGGAGTTCGCGCTGACCCAGAAGGATCCTCTCCTCGACTCCCGTGCGAAGGAGCCGCGCCGCGTCGGTGTTGACCGCGATCGCGCGCACGCCGGGAATCCCGAGCGCCACCAGGTCCTGGACGGCCTCGCTTCCGGCCCCCCCGAGGCCAACGACCCCAATCGAGGGAGCAAGGTCGAGGGGTCCCCAAGCGTTGGCGGTCGGCCGGTCGGCGCTCACTCGTCCCCTCCCCGCTCAGGGCGGAGGGGACCCTTCGGCCGCGACCGGTTCCCCTTCCCGACGATGGGTCCGGACGGACGGGCCGAGCTGTTCGAGTCGGCTCCGGATGTACTCACGGACCGCCGAACGAACCGCATCGTCGACGCTGACGGAATTACCCTCCCGGACGAACTCCTCGAGCCGATTGTTGTCTTGTCGGGAGAGCTCGACCACGACCTTCCGGATGTTCTGCGGAGGGAGGTTCAGCTCGATGTACTGGTCGAGCCCCTCCCGGATCGTGTCGGAGATCGTCGGGGTCCCCTTCGACTGCTGAATCTGCTTCAGCTTCTCGAGGAGCTCCTGCGGGATCCGTACCGTCACCCGCTCCGACGTGTCGACCATGCCCGTCAGACAAGACCCCTATCTTTGTCTGACGAACAGCATATCGCCCCACTGGTATATGAAACGCACTAGGAGGCAGAAGGGGCTCGCGGCTTCTGCGGCTCGAATGCCCCCTCGAGAAGTGCCGGCAAGGGTCGAGTGAGCGCTCCCGGGGTCCGCGCTCGACGGCGCGATTCTTGCCCGTTAGGGGGAAAGGTGTCCCGAAACGCCTAGTGGACCCCCACGACCTTCCCGTCGGGGGTGAGGTCGATCTCTTCGGCGGCAGGCCGCGTCGGAAG
>DASPTO010000001.1:0-3005 GCA_035623375.1 Thermoplasmata archaeon | reverse complement strand
GCACCCGGATACCCTCCTCGCCCTCTCCGCCTGGCCCCGGGCCGATGAGGCCCCGTCCGACCCGGTGGCCGAGGTCGAGATGGAGCCGGTGCTCGAAACCGTGCGCCTCCTGCGGAACCTGCGCTCCGAGGAGAAGGTCCCGCTCACCTCGACCCCGAAAGCATGGGTCCGTCCGGCAGGGCCGGAGGTCGCCCGCGTGCTCGCCTCGGAACGGGACACGGTCGTGCGACTCGTCCGCCTCGGCTCCCTCGAGCTTTTGGGAGCGACGGACGAGGCGCCGCCCGGCACTGGTCGGCGGGTCGCGGTGTTCGGCGAGTGCTTCCTCGAGCGGCCCATCGCTTCTGGAGCGACCGCCGAAGCGCTCGAGCGGGAGCGAGAGAAGCTGGTTGCCCTCCTCGAAAAGACCCGTAGCCGTCTCGCCGACCCGGGATTCCGGGACCACGCGCCTCCGGAGGTCGTCCGCGAGGCCGAGGAGAAGGCATCGGAACTCGCCGAGCGCGTCCGACGTATCGACGAACACTTGAAGGAGGACGCGTCCTCGCCCGGGACATCCCCATGACCCCGTCCACGCGCTCGAAGTCCCGTTCCTCGAGTAAGGACGTGGTGAGGGCGGCTCCGAAGAAACACCCCCGTACCGGCGTCAAGGTCCACGCCCCAGGACGGGTCCGCGAACCTTGGGAGGCGCTCCCGGTCCCCGAGATTGGGTCAATCGAACTTGGCGGCAAGGCCCGGCCGCACCCGGAGCTCGGGCTCGGCCTGTGGGCGCTCGGCCGGTGGACCACCGAGGACGAGGCGCGCACGAAGGCGACGATCGGGCGAGCGTACGAGCGGGGGATCCGCTGGTTCGACACCGCCGAGGTGTACGGGAACGGCCGATCGGAGCGCGTGCTGGGTGAGGTTCTGGCCCGGGTTCCCGGTGCCGCCCCTGACGCCTACGTCGTGACGAAGGTCTCCTGGGAGCACCTCCACGCCAATCAGGTGCGGGCCAGCCTGATCGGCAGCCTCGAGCGGATGGCCCGACGCTCGGTCGACCTCTACCTCGTCCACGCCCCCGATTCGCGGGTGCCCCTCGCCGAGACGATGGGGGCCCTCGAGGCGCTCTGGAAGGACGGTAAGATCGGCGCCATCGGGGTCTCCAACTTCTCGGTCGAGGAACTCGAGGAGGCGTCCCGTCACCTCTCCGAGGCGAAGATCGTCGTGAACCAGCTCCGCTACAACTTGTTCCTTCGGGACGACGTCGACCCGGTCCGGGACTACTGCCGCTCGCACGGGATCCTCATCGAGGCGTACACGCCCCTCGCCCGGGGCTTGCTCCTCGGACGGTATCTCGACGGCGGGAAGGTTCCGAAGGAGGTCCGGGACTTCACGCACCGTCTCTTCGAGCCCGACATTCTGCGCGAGATGCGGGCGCGGGGACAGGCATTGAGGGACCTCGCCTCGGACGCCCGCGTCCCGCTCGGTTCCATCGCCCTTCACTGGATCCGCAAGATGGGCGCCGTCCCGGTCTTCGGGGCGAGCCGGCCCGATCAGATCGACTCCATCCTGGCCGCCTGGGCGGTCCGGCCCCCCGACCGGGTCCTCGACCGCGCGGACCGGATCGCGCGGGGCGAACGTGCTTAAGCTGGTCGCCCTCGACATGGACGGGACGCTCGTCGACGTCCCGAGCTCCTGGCGGGTCATCCACGACCATTTCGACGACCACAACGACGAGGGGCTCCGCCTCTTCCTCGCGAACAAGATCGACGACCAGGAGTTCATCCGCATGGACATCCGCGTCTGGTGGAAACACGCCCCCGAGCTCTCGATCGACGACCTCGAGCGGATCCTCGCGGACGTCCCGCTCATGCCGGGAGCGCACGAGCTGATCGAGGGGCTGCATGCCCGGGGCGCGCGCACGGCCATCGTGAGCGGCGGCCTCGACGTGCTCGCCCGACGTGTCGCAGGGGAACTCGGCATCGAGGTGGCGCTCGCGAACGGCGTCCGGCTCGACTCGGAAGGCCTGCTCACGGGCGAGGGGATCGTCCGGGTCCCGATCCACGGGAAGGAGCGGGTCCTCGCGGCTCTCCAGGACACCCTGGGGGTGGATCCGGCGGAGACGGCGTCGGTCGGGAACTCCGAGATCGATGTGGGCCTGTTCCGCCGCAGCCGGGTCGGAGTCGCGTTCCTCCCCGAAGATGAGGAGGTCCGTAAGGCGGCGACCGCGGTCGTGACCGAGCGCAACCTGGCCCGGGTTCTCGACGCGTTGAAGGGGTTCTCCTGAGAGTCCCCAGCACCCGCTCTCCGCGCGGGTCGCGGTGCGAGAGTGATTAAGACCCACGGGGACGTCTAAGGGTCTGAAATGGCGCAGGCGTCGTGGGACCTTGTGTTCATCTGGCAATGGGGGCGGTCCTCCTCCTCGGGATGCTCCTGCTCTGGGTCACGGGAGACCCGGCGAGCCTTCTCATCGGGTTCATACTGATCGTGATCGCGGCCGCGGTCTACTTCCTCGTGCGGGCGCGGCCTCGGTCTCAGACCTGATCGACCCGGCCCGGCAACGGTTCCCCGGTTTCCCGCTCGCCCGGGCGGCCTGACCCGCTCGCGGACCGGATAGCCTTATCCCCCGCCTCTCGGTCCCCGGCCCCTCCAATGGAGTCGTACCAAGCTCTTCTGGCCCGCGCGCACGAGAAGCTCCCCCCGATCCGCACCGGAGGGGAGCGTTTCCAGGTGCCCGAGCCGGACGTGATGATCGACGGGAAGAACACGGTCATCCGCAACCTCCAGGACATCACCGGGGTCCTCCGACGGGAACCGGCGCACGTGATCGGGTTTCTCGCGAAGGAGTTCGGCTGCCCGGGCGTCCTTGACCTTCCCCGCGGCGTCCTGAAGTCGCGGCTCACGAAGGACCAGATCTCGCAGCGGCTCCGCGATTACACGGTGAAGTACGTGATCTGCTCGGAGTGCAAGCGGCCCGACACCCACCTCCAGAAGGAGGGGAAGCTCACCCTCCTCATCTGCGAGGCGTGCGG